>NZ_AUPZ01000011.1 GCF_000445475.1 Sulfurimonas hongkongensis | reverse complement strand
CTAAATGTAGCTGACACGAAATTTTAAACGGTCTCAAACTTAAGTATAAAAGCTCTACAAAATAGTCATTTTCTTTTTATAGAGATGCCAGAGAGTTAAGTGAGAGTTATTTTACTCAAAATTATCTCTATATATTTTTCGCTGCTCTCTTGAGTGTTTTTGTTTTTGCTAAAGTTTACGCTTATTTTGGCTAAGTCTTTTTTTTCATCTTTAGTAAATAGATTTTCGGCTGAATTCTCATCGTTTTTTAGATGCAGATTGTCTCGTTTTGCATGAGATCTTGTTGAGAGAGCTCTAGCGTGAAAAATAGCCCTCGCTGATAGTATAAATATAAAGTTATGATTTTGCATAGGTCCTACTTTAAATCTTTTTTTACTAAATAGTTTGCCTACTGTGCTAGAGTTAATAAACTTGTTATACCCAATCGTACTGGTTGTAAAACCTACTGCTGCACCTCCGGCAGTTGATAATGTCGTGGATAAAAATGTTGTAACTCCAAGGTCTAAAACACTACTAGGAGCAGAAAATGCAAATCCAGTAGCACCAGCTAAAGAAGCACTAGCAACTGTACTTACCATTATAAAGCTTTTTTTAGTTAGTCCATCTTTACTAAAATCACCACAAAATAGTTCATCGCTAAATTTTATTTCATCCATTGAGCTATCAAGTCTATTGTGACTCCATAGTTCTTGAACTTTTTTTTGACTCTTTTTTTCAAACTTTACTAAATCTTTTTTATATTGTTCTTCATAGTTTAGTCTGTCTTTATCTGAGATTTCATTTTTTATAAGCGAAGATGTAACAGTGTGTGAGATGGATTTTCTTACATTACTCTCTATCGCTTTTGCAGTATTATAAAACATTATGTCATTTTTATGTACTAGTGCTTCTTTGGCGTAATCTATACTCGATTCCCAATCTTGATTCATAGCTGAGAAAGCATCAAGGAGTTTTAACTTCTCCCTTAAGCTGGCACTCATTGGGTTAAACTCACGAATAATTTTAAAGTGTTGATTTAGTGCATTTTTCCAGTCATCTACATAATCCTCACTTCCAATTCTATTGATTAGAGCCATTGATGGGTTTCCGCTCCACGAGAGTATCTTCATTTCAGCCTCATACTCTTCTTTATAAGGCAGGGAACCATCAACAACATAGATAATAGCTCCTCCATCTACTATGGGGCTTAAAAGTTCTATTTCTTCTTTAAAATCACTGTTATTTTTATTTTCTTCAACAAATTTTTTTAAAGTTTTAGGATGTTCTTTTGATATAGTTTCATTTTTTTCAAGCCAGTGCATAGCTCTTTTTGCATTTTCAAAACCAGGAGTATCATATATCTTGTATAGTATCTCATCTCCAACTTTTAATGGATGATATTTTGTCTTTTTAGTCTCGCCTGGAGTAGGAGATATCTCTACACTATCATCATATGCAAGAGTAGAGACGATGCTACTTTTACCCTTGTTTGGATGCCCCACTAAAACAAAAGATGGATAACTCTCACGCATCGTATATTCCTATTTTTGGATTGTTTATTATCTCTATTTTATTTTTCCATATAGATACATTTTTACTCTTTGGCTTATAGTCATCATCTGCCATTCCAAGAGGATAAATCAATATAGAGCTCACTTTACTTTTTGACAAATTACTCACAAAATTAACAAAGTCTTTTTGAGGTGCTTCCCAAGAGTCTACAAAGATAATCACACAACCCTCTATAGATGAGATTAGTTCATCTTCTCTATCTACGCTAACACTGCCACCAGCTATCTCTATATGTGAAGCGCTCATCTTTTTATGCTCTAACATAACTCTTAAAGCCTTCATAGTCAGACTCCAACCTATGATGTAATCAAAAGACTTTTCTACTGTTTTTTTACTTATGTCATGAGAAGTATAAGAACTTTCATCTTTTGTTTTGTGATTTTTATGTAGAAATTGTGTTGTAGTTACATTGCTAGACTTTTGTATAAAAAGTAGTATCTCTTTTGCATTTTTATCATTTAAAATATTCTCTCTTAGCCCATTATAAAAAATCTTATTAGATAGATAGAGTAAAATAAATCTTGGTATAAAACCATAAACGATTAAAGACATACCTAAAAACTTCCACCAACTCTGAGATAAGATAATACTGTTTGATAGGTAGTTTTGAGTATCTTCAATCACTTCAAGCGAGGGAACTGCACTAGGACAACAAAAAATCCATGGAAATGCTATAAAGTTGATTAAGCTTTGCAGGGATGAAGTGTCTATAATAGTACTCTCCCAACCAAAAACTACATACTTTGCTAAAAGCGTTACAAAGAGTGCAATCATTGTACCTATTAGGAGTGCTAAAGAACCTTGTTGAAGCCTAACGAGTAAGATGTTTTTAATTAAATCATTTGGCATTATGCTCGAAGGATTTAGTAGAAGTTTTGATAGTGGTTTAAATACTGTCTCTTCGAGCATTTGAGTATATTTATTTTTTGTACTACTATTTTTATTATATAGCACTATTATTGAATAAAAAAAAGAAAAAATTGATAAAATAAAGGGTAAAAAAATCATAATAAATAAAAACCAAGTTACATTAACTATGGATCTATCATCGTAGCTTAGCAAACTAAATCCTAGCAAGAACCCAACTATAAACATAACTAGAGTGACTATGATAAACGATAATGTAACTCTATTTTTAACTCTATCGATTTTATCAGAATCTAGATGCTGTTGATTTTGTTTTAACCATTGAAGTAGTTTTTCAATATGCGTAGAGTCTTTATGCCTCCAATATACTTTTATATCTTCAATACTTGCTTTTTTCTCAACACTTTCATCATGCAAAAGATACTTTAAATTTAAATATTCATTCAACTTTATTTTAGCTTTTTTGAACATTTGCATCCTTATTTGTTATATTGAGCAAAACTTATGAGTGCTTAAATCTAAATCCTTCACTAAGCAAAAGTTCTTTGAGCTTATCTTTTAGCTCGCCTTGAAACTCCATCCAACCATCTTTAAAAGCTCCACCACAGCCAAGCTTCTTTTTTAGAAGCTTTAGAGTTTTGCTCGCATCTTCTTTTGTAATATGAAACTCTCCCACTAAAGTTACGATTTTTCCTCTTCTTTTTTCTTTTGCAAAGACTAAAAGATGCTTTTGCGGCTCTAGTATCTCATCTGCTATTTGTGAGGCTCTAGGACTTTGGACTTGCGCCCAACTATCATCGATGTCTGCACCGATGAAGATATCTAGTTTTTTGCCTCTACTCATAGCTATATAACTCTTTGAGATAGTATGCTTATATTTTTGTCTGTGTGATTGTTGATGTTTTCTAAGAGTTGCTCTTTTGTAGTTTCATTTTTTGGATAAAGGACAACTATAACTTCATCACCTTTTTTTAAAAATGTTTTCTCTCCAAACTCTGTATATCTTGTAGCACCAATAGTAATAATCGCCTCTTTAGGGTTAGCACATGCCGCAATGTATTGGTTGATGGGTTCAAGTGGACCGTAGTTTTCTTGAGTGTTTATTTGATGAACCATCCACTTAAGAAGCTTTTCATAAAAGTAGCTATATCCACTTATCTCAACATTTTCTCCATAGGCGTGCAACTCTCCATCACGGCGTAAAAAACTAGCGATTGAGTACGAGTCCATTACTCCACCCTCGGTAAATTTATCTATCTTTATAAGAGTGTTACTAAAGCCTTTAGAGAGCTCTCCCCAGTTTTTTTTATCACTAATCTTATCTGCATTTGCAACCCTAATCGAGCAGTCATTAAATGCACCAAAATGTGTAGGAGTTATCTTTGTAAGCTTTCCTGCACTATATTCTAAATCACAAATAAGACCAACTTCAGGTTCAGCTTGAATATTTGCATCTAGACTTGGAAGTTTTATATGTGAGGTTGAGAGAGGGTAGATGCTTAAGATATTTTTTGCATCTAGGGCTAAACCACTATCATGATTTGGTGGTTGGGGAAGATAAAAAGGAAACATCCCTTTTGGTGCAGCTTCATCTGCGGTTATAACGTCTTTGAACTCTTCCATCTCTCCAGCTTGCTCTAAGTGCAGAGCAAAATTTCCAGCGATGCCCAGTCCTAAAAACTTTTTATATTTTGCCATCTCTAGATACTGCCGCTCTGTTTTGCTTCAGCGTACTCTTCATAAGTACCTTCAAAGTCTGTTAGACTTCCATCTGCATGGATCTCTATAATGCGTGTTGCAAATGCATCTAAGAGCTCACGGTCATGAGAGACACAAATAACATTACCTTTAAACTCATGCAGAGCCTCTCCAAGGGCGACAATAGCCTCTAAGTCAAGGTGGTTTGATGGCTCATCTAAAACTAAAAAGTTTCCACCTTCTAGCATCATCTTACTAAGCATCATTCTATGTTTTTCTCCACCAGAGATACTCTCAACTGACTTCTCTTGCTGCTCGCCATTAAATAGCATCCTGCCTAAGCAGTTTCTTATCTCAGCTATATCTCTTTTTGGATCAAATGCTCTAAGCCAATCATAAAGTGTTCCATCGCCTTCTATAATGTCTGCTGTATCTTGTGGAAAGTATGAGCTCTCAATAGTAGCACCCCAGTGAACTTCGCCACTTGTAGGTTTTATCTCTTCCATAATGATCTTAAGAAGTGTTGTCTTACCAGCACCGTTTGGTCCGATTAGAGCTACTTTCTCACCTGGGTTAAATTTAAGTGTTACATCTTTTAAGACTTCATTTCCATCAGAGTATGTGTGGTTTACATCTATGATATGAAGTGCTTCATCACCCATAACTCTTGCAGCTTTAAAAACGATACTTGGATCTCTTCTTGAAGATGGTTTAATGTCTTCTATATTTAGTTTTTCAAGTTGTTTTTGTCTTGAAGTTGCTTGTCTTGCTTTAGATGCATTAGCACTAAAACGACGGACGAAAGCTTCAAGCTGCTCTTTTTCTTTCTCTTTTTTTGCAGTGTCAAGCTCTAGTTGCTTTGCCATCACATTTGCAGCGATATACCAATCATCATAGTTTCCTGTAAATTCGCGGATTTTTTGATAATCCACATCTAAGATATTTGTTACAACTGCATTTAAAAAGTGTCTATCATGAGAGATTACAACCATTGTTCCCTCATGTCTTTGTAACTCATCTTCTAACCAGCTAATAGTCTCGATATCAAGGTTGTTGGTAGGCTCATCAAGAAACAAAACATCAGGCTTAGGATATAAAACTTGAGCTAAAAGGACTTTAAACTTATCGGCACTATCTAGTGTACTCATAAGATTATGATGAAGGCTCGCTTCAATACCAACATTTTCAAGTATTTTGGCAATATTTACGTCATACTCATAAGTTGGATCTTCTTCAACGCAGATAACTTCTAAATCAGCTAGACGGTTATTTACTGCATCGTCTTCAAAGTCACCAGTTGCATAGATCTCTTCTTTTTCTTTTATAGCATCAAAGAGTCTTTTATTTCCATAAAGAACTGCATCCATGATTGTGTAGTCTTCAAAAGCGTACTGATTTTGCCCTAAAACTCCAACTTTATTTGATTTTGGGATGATTACTTCACCATCATACTCATTGATTTCACCACTTAGGATTTTTAAAAAGGTTGTTTTGCCAGCACCGTTTGCACCGATGAGCCCGTATCTTTTATTACGGTCTAGTTTAAGGTTTATGTCTTGAAATAGTACTCTATTTCCATAACGCATAGTTAGATTTTGTACAGTTACCATGATTGTTTCTCTTAGGTGGATTTGCCCACACAAGCCTAGTTTTTAGGCTTGTGTGGGCTATTTTTCGTGGATTATAGCCAAGAGTTGTTTAAAGCGTGATTATACTACTTTTATGTCTTGTAGCCTTTTAGTATATCATTTAGGCTTATAGTCATCTGTGTTAGCGTTGAAGATGCATTTGAGATATCATCCATGCTCTTCTTATTTTCTGTAGAGATCAGCTCTATTTCTGAGACTTTATGAATCATAGACTCAACAGTTTTAGAGTTGTTGATATAACCAGTTACAGTCTCATCAACTTGAATTATTGAGCGCTCTAGTGACACCATACTTGTGTTTATCTCACTTTGAGCATTGTTTGCATCAGAGGATAGTATCTCTATAGCTTTGGCATTATTTGAGATATTTTGACTTGCATCTATTACAGACTGGACAATCACACTAATGGTTGCATTTATCTCCGAGAGTGATTTTTGAGTTCTCTCTGCAAGTTTACGAACTTCATCAGCAACTACTGCAAAGCCCCGTCCATGTTCACCTGCACGTGCAGCTTCTATGGCAGCGTTTAGTGCAAGTAGATTTGTTTGATCTGCAATGTCAGAGATAACAACAAGCACATCTTTAACTTGAGTTGCATCTGCGCTCAATTGTTCTAGTTTGTGAGATAACTCTAGCTCATCTTTTGCTCTGCCTTGTATCTCATTTGCTAGATGGACTATCTGCTTATTTGCTCCTTTTAAAATCTCTCCTGCTGAGTTTATATCATCTTTTGTAATCTTTGCTTGTTCAATAGATTTGCTTAAAACATCTTGTAAATCTTTACCCTCTATTGAGACATTATTTACAATGGCACTCTCTTCTGCAGCTTTTTCTTTCATACTAGAAGATGTCTCTGAAAGGGTTTGAGAGATCTGAGTATTTTGAGATGATGATGTTTTTGCCTCTGAGACTGTTATACGAACTTTGTCTATAAAAGCATTAATGTTTTGAGCAACTTCTGAGATTTCATCTCCGAGTGGGACGATAATCCTGCTTGTTAGATCTCCATCACCTTTAGCCAGATTATATGAAGCATCTTGGAGAGTGTTTAGTTTTGAGATGATAAATTTTTGGACTAAAAATATACTAATGAGCATTAAAACTAAGATAATAGCTATGGAGGTACCAACTATCATATCTCTAGCCTCATTAACATTTTCTAAAACCTCTGATTCATCAATATCCACGATAATACCCCAAGATTCGTCAAATATCTTTATGGGAGCATAAGAGCTTAAAACCTTAATACCTCTATGGTCTTTTATAATCCACGAGCCATTTTCGCCTTCTTTTATCTTATCTAACGACTTTGAATCTATCTTGTATGTGCCGATGGTCGTTTTTGCTATTTTTACATTTTCATCATCTATGACATCTAAAAAACGGCTATCATTTTTCATTCTTCCATCAAGAGAGACTAGATTCGCTTTACCAGTTGCTCCAAGTCCAGCCTTTTCAAAGTTACCTTTGAAGTTCATAACACTGTTTATCTTATCTTTTGGAAGTTGAAATATAACAGCTCCCTCAAAATCATCTCTAAAGTAAAGTGGAGATGCTAAAAACATTGCAGGCTCATTGAAACTTGGCTCATAAGCACTAAAGTCAGCAAAGGCTACACCATCTGCTGGAAGCTTTGAAGCTTTCTTAAAGGCAAGGGCTAGTCCAGAATCTGAATAAACTCCATTTATTAGGTTTGTACCAAAATCTTTCTCCTTTTTAACCGAATACACAACATCACCATCAGCGTTTATGATAAAGATGTCATAGAGTCCATAATTTTTTAAAATTTGATCATAAGCTGGATGAGTTTGAACATGATTTAGCGAATACTCTTCTTTATGATTTTTATTCATTAAAAGCTTGTTTTTTTGGGAGAGCTTATACTCGTTATCTACTATATATAAGTATTGAGCTATGAGTGCATGTTTTGTTTTTGGCAGATAGTCTTCTAGAGCTTTTTTAGGTTTGACACCTTTTATATCAAAGTTGATATTTGGTAAATATTCATCTTTATAATTCTGTAGAACTTTTGCTTTTATCTCGGCATTGCTTATGTCATCTAGAGATTCTAGATCTAAAAAACTCTCATCTAAAGCCCACATAGCTTGAACAGTTGTTGAGTCGGCAGTTCTTGAGCGAATAAGATTTTCCAGAGATTGGAAAAAATCAAGGAGGTGCTCTTTTTTAGACTCTTTTACCGCGTCTAGTAGTGCCATATTGCTCTTTACTAGGGAGTCAGATGCTCTGCTTATTGAGATCGACATAATACTAATAGCCATCACTAGCAGAGACACTGCCATAAGGGTGATGACTTTAAATTTTATGCTCTTGATGTTCATTTATATCCTTTTGTCTTTTGGTTGTTCTTTTTGTATTTGAGTAAGCATATCATTTAGGGCATTAAATAGTTTATCACTATTAGCTTCCATAGTCTTAAGATTGTTTACTATAGTATCTTCATTTTGAATTCTTGTGTCTTCTTTATCAAAGAAAGCGATACTATTTAACACACTCTCATGAACTGTTTTATGTGGCAAGAAGGCATCTTTATATGCTTGAGTATTTCCAAATCTCTCTTTACCATCACTCTCATACCATTTTCCTAGTCTACACTCAGTATGTTTGCTAAATGCCTTGCTCTTATCTGCTGCAATTATAGAGTCATATGCATTTGATTTGTATATAATGTGATCTACTTTTGCTAAAACAATAAAGACTTTATTTTGCATATCGTTTATAACATCAGCCATCTCAACAGCCTCATAATTCAAGTTTCTCATAGTATCATTAAATTCTTCAACTGAAACTGAAGCCTCATCAGCAAGGGTTGTCATTGTCTCAGACTTGCCTAAAATGTTGCTAGCTTCTTGCTTCATTGAGTTTATAGAGATAGTTATCTCACTAGTTGCTTTTTGAGTTCTCTCAGCAAGTTTGCGGACTTCATCAGCCACAACTGCAAAACCACGTCCATGTTCGCCTGCACGAGCTGCTTCGATGGCAGCATTTAGTGCTAAAAGATTAGTCTGTTCTGCTATATCTTTTATAAGGTCAACTATAGAAGTGATCTCATTAGTTTGTTCATTTAAACCACCTATAGAGGAGTTGCTATCGCTTATCTGCTCAACTAGATTTTGCAGTTTTTCTAAGATATCCTCCACTGCACCCATAGAGTCATCTGATGTTTGAGCTGTGTGTTTTGTTGTACTTTGTACGACACTTAGCTCTTTTATAACGCTTGACATTTCATTTTGTATAAGACCTAAACCATCGCCAATACTTCCTACGCTTCTAACTTTTGAGCTAAAGTTTATAAACAACTGTTTTTCATGAGATGTTTTCATGGCACTTATACCATTTTGAACATTTTTAATAGCTTCGGCAAAGTCTCCAGCTAAGCCATCAGAGTTTAAATCATAACTAAAATCTCCCTGCGAAGCTTTATGTACAGAGGTGTTTATCCTTGAAGTTAACTCTTTTATGAGATCTATAAGTGTTGCTAAAAGTTGAGTTATCTCATCCATCTCATTATTTGTTTGAGATTTTCTATCAACTTTTATAGAGAGATCACCATTTGTTGTGATGCCACCTATAATAGACTTAAATCTATCTATGGAGTTTGTAATGCTAAGTGATACGCTTCTTGAGATATATATCAAAAAAGCAAGGATTATAAGAACTAGGGCTAGCACAGTTATGAGTGCTTGAAATGAAGATGAAACAAGATCTTGAGAAAAGTCTAGCGTATGCGTTGCAAGAGCATCTTCAAACTCTTTAAGTTTGTTGATTTTTTTTGTGATGGTCTTAAACCAAACCGTAGCATCTACTCCAAAATTACTCTCTTTAGATTCTGCTATGGCTCTATATTTGTCCACTTGCGCAAATGAAGTATCAGACTCTATCTCTTTGTACAAGTTTTGTATGTATGTATCAGAGACGCTTAAAAAAAGATTTGTGAGTGCATTTTGCTCCGAGACTAAAGATGCAAACTTCGCAGCAGTCGCTCTTGAGAAACTATCCTTTGCAAAAACTCCAGATAAAACGGCTCTCTCTATCCCAGCTCTCTCTTTAGATGAGATAAAAATAGTAAAACTATTAAAGTCAGTTCTTAAAGTATTGTCTTTTGGGATTATTGAGAAGTTGCTTACCATATCTATGAGCTGTTTGTTTAGTGCAGTATAAAAAAAGACTGCATCTTTTACCTCACAGCTAAGCGTGTTTACCTTTTTTCTCATCTCTTGTATTGAGCTTAGATTTATCTCATCTTTGACTCTTGATGATGCAGGAGAGTCATGAGATGCTATATAGGCTTTAAGCTCCTCTATTTTAAGATCAGTGTCCTTGTGTTGTTTTGGTAAAATCTCTTGAAAGCTTTTACCACCTGAACCTAAATATCCAGCACTTGCACCTCTCTCTTTTTGCAGTTCATGTAGCACGGCACTCATCTTTACAGACAAGCTTATCAAAGAAGCAGTCTCTGTTGAGTTGTCGTACTCACTCCAACTATCGTAAGCACTCTTAAGAGAAAACAGAGCAATCACTATAAAAGTGATAACGCTAAGAAAAATCAGCTTGTTTTTAATCGTCATGTTTTTCATAAATTTAACCCCTTTGTATTTTGAAGTTTATCTATATTATTTTGTTTATTTGTTATCGTAACAGACAACAAAAAATAACAAAACTTTGCAAGGAGAGTGGCCTTTAGAATAACTTAAAAAACATATTCATTATTGTAACTAAAATTTATAAGATTTTTACTGTAAAATAAGAAATGCAAATAAGAGAATTAGATTTAAAAGAGCTAGAGATGGCTTATAGCGTGCTAAAGCAACTAAGAGGTGAACTCTCTTACAAAGAGTTTGAAGATCTCATTTATGATATGAGATATATGAACTACACCATGTTTGGTATAGTTGAGGGCGAAGAGCTTATCACTTACGCTGGAGTAGCTGTGCAGACAAATCTTTACCATAAAAGACATTTGTATGTTTTTGATTTGGTTAGTGACGATAAGTACAAATCAAAAGGATATGGAGCGTTGATGCTTGATTTTTTGAGCGATTATGCTAGAGCTTCGATGTGTGAAAACATCGTTTTATCTTCAAGCTTTACAAGAGTAGATGCACATAGATTTTACGAGAAAAATGGCTTTAAGAAAAAAAGTTATCTTTTTCTCAAAACACTATCTAAAATATGAGCTACTTTATACTACTTTTAATAACAAAGACTCTATCATAACTTTATGAAAATAAAATCATTATATGTATCTGCACAAGAAAAAAGTGCTGGAATGTTATTCGTTTCTATGGGGATGATGGAGATACTAAAGAGAAACTTGCCTAGTGTTGCCTTTTTTAGACCTATAATCTTATCTAAAAACAAAATTGATAAGGATATAGAGTTTATACTAGAGAGATATAGTATTGACATGAAGTATGAAGATGCTTATGGATATGACATAGAGTATGTTGAGATGATGCTCTCATCTGGACGGTTTAATGAGCTTATTAATCAGCTCATCACTAAATTTAAAAAGTTAGAGAGTGAACATGATTTTGTTCTTTGTGAGGGGATTAGAAGGTCGTTTTTGACCACAACTATAAACTACGATCTAAATATAAAGATAGCTCAAAACTTCTCAAGCTCCATCATAAATGTCATAAATGCAAAAAATGCTAGCGCGCAAGAAGTTTATGAAGATGTACTTATGGAGGCTCAAAACATAAGCTCGGAGGGTTGTGAATCCTTTGCAACTTTTATTAATAGACTAAGCGAAGAAAATTATAATGAGCTTAAAAAAAGACTAAGTAAGGACAAAATAAATACATATCTTTTAAAAGAGTTAACAGAACTAGACCGCATAAGTGTCCAAGACGTTATAGAAGCTTTAGATGCAAAACCCATCTTGCTCGGTGAAAAGGACCACACAAGAGTCATAAAAGGTATCAAAGTCGCAGCTTTGAGTTTGGATAACTTTTTAGAGCATATTGAGGAAAATGATTTAGTTATAGTACCAGCTGATCGCTCAGATATTATAGTTGGACTTATCTGTGCCTTGTACTCTAAAAACTACCCAAATGTTAACGCGATAGTCTTGCCTTTTGGAATGGGGCTTCATAAAAATATCCAAAAGCTCATAGATGGACTTGAGGGCTTTAATATTCCACTTCTTTTAGTTGAGACAGATACTTATGAAACCGCAAAAAACATCTCAAACATAAATGCTAGACTCAGGGTTACAAGTGAGAGAAAAATCTCTTTAGCTTTAGGACTTTTTAACTCAAATGTTGATATCAAACACATCGAAGCAAAGATAGCGACACCAAAAAAAGGCGTAATGACGCCGATGATGTTTGAGTATAAACTCTTTGAATTAGCAAGACTAAATAAAAAACGAATAGTCTTGCCTGAGAGCATGGATGAGCGGATATTAAGAGCTGCTGAGATAACTCTAAGAAGAGGTGTAGCAGACATCATACTTTTAGGAAATGAAGAAAAAATAAAAGAAAACTACCTAAGAATAGGACTTGATTTAGCAGATGCAACTATCATAGACTATAAAGACTCTCATCTGTTAGAGGAGTTTGCAGAGAATTTTTATGAGATGAGGAAACATAAAGGTTTAAGTAGAGATGCAACCATAGAAGCTATGCAACATGCAAACTACTTTGCAACTATGATGGTTCACCTCGGATATGCTGATGGAATGGTTAGTGGAGCTATTCACTCAACTGGAGACACCATCAGACCAGCACTTCAAATCATCAAAACAAAACCAGATATTTCGGTAGTCTCAAGTGTCTTTTTTATGTGCATGCAGACTCAGGTTTTAGTCTATGGAGATTGTGCGATAGTCCAAGACCCAGATGCACAAACTTTAGCACAGATCGCTATCTCCTCTGCATCTACTGCGGAGGCTTTTGGTATCGAGCCAAAAGTTGCGATGCTCTCATACTCAACAGGAGAGAGCGGAAGTGGTGCAGATGTAGATAAAGTAAGAGAAGCAACACAGATAGTAAAAAGAAATATGCCAAACTTACTCATAGAAGGACCGATCCAGTACGACGCGGCGGTAAATGCAAGCGTAGCAAAAACAAAACTTCCAAACTCTAAAGTAGCAGGGGAGGCTAGTGTTTTTATATTTCCAGATTTAAACACTGGAAACAACACCTACAAAGCAGTTCAACGCTCAAGTGGAGCGATAGCCATAGGACCAATACTTCAAGGACTAAACAAACCTATCAACGATTTAAGCCGTGGATGCAGCGTTGAAGATGTAGTAAATACTATAGCCATTACATCAATACAAGCAGGACAAATATAGTGAGAGTAGCTGTTATAAACTCAGGAAGCTCATCTTTAAAATTTAAACTTTTTGATATGAGTACAAATGAGGTGATTTACTCAAAAGTCATAGAAAAGATTGGTGAGAAAAACTCTGCTATAAAGAGTCATAGTCAGGCTTTAGAGTTGATAGAGGTTGATCTTTCAACTATTGAGATTATTGGGCATCGTGTGGTTCATGGTGGGGAAGAGTTTACAAAACCAACTCTAATAGATGATGGAGTTATAAGAAAGTTAGAAGAGTTAATGCATCTAGCTCCACTTCACAATCCTGCAAACTTAGAGGGCATCTTAGTTGCAAAACAAAAAGCACCAAATTTAGCTCAAGTGGCAGTTTTTGACACAGCTTTTCACTCAGAGATGCCACAAGAGGCGTATCTTTATGCTCTAGATTTTGAGCTATATGAAAAGCACAAGATTAGAAAATATGGTTTTCATGGAACTTCTCACTCTTACCTTTTAAAAGAGACCGCTAAAGAGCTAAACAAAGAAGAGCATGAGTTAAATATCATAACTTTGCATCTAGGAAATGGTGCTAGTGCATGTGCTATAAAAAATGGCAAAAGCATTGATACTTCTATGGGATTTACTCCACTTGAGGGTCTTGTTATGGGCACAAGATGCGGAGATATAGATCCGGCAATAGTTTTATACATGCAAAGAGATTTGGGTATGGGTCGTGATAAAGTTGATGAAGTTTTAAACAAAAAGTCAGGGCTTCTTGGACTTTGTGGAAGTAGCGATATTAGGAATATTTTAGCTCAAGATGATGAGAGATCAAGATTAGCTATAGATATCATGACAAGAAGAGTTAAGAAGTATATAGGTGCATATATGGCACTTTTATCAAGAGTAGATGCTATAGTGTTTAGTGGGGGCATAGGAGAAAATTCGGCTTATATAAGAGAGCGAATAATGGATAAAAACCTAGCAAAAGATATACCCGTCATGGTTATAAAAACCAATGAAGAGTTAGAGATTGCTAGGCAGTGTTTAGCTTTTAAAGACTCTGAGAGTAAAAATAATTTTTCTTAGCTATATAGCTTAACTCTTTTAAGTCCTTACTTGAGAGAGGTTTGTTTTTTATCTTATAAACCATACTTACTAAATAATCATAAGAGCTTAAATCTACACTTTTACTAAGAAGTGCCTCTGTAGAGAGAAAGTTTACTATCTCTTGTTGAGATAGTGAAGTATAGTTGTTTTGTAAGTTTATTAGCATGATATTGGTAGTTCCTTCATCTTCACCAAAGATTCTCTTTGCTATCTTTTTAGATACATCCCTATCTATCCCTCTTGAGTAAAGATTGTTAGCAATGTTGTTTGATAAAGAATTTGATTGGGTCCTAGCTTGCTGGTTTGTAGATGAGGCTAAAAGTGGTGATAGTGTTAAAGATGATGCTAGAAAAACTAAAGATAAGATATTTTTATTTTTTTTCATTTTGTATCCTTAAAGTTTTAGTTATTTTGATCTTTATGAATATCAGTATAACTCTCTTTTGTAAACAAAAAAGTCAGCTATTCATTGCTATTTTTATTTTAGGTTAGGGTGGATTTTGAGAATTTTTTTGAGTGAGAATGTTATATGAAAATTTTAAGTAGTAAAAACCCCTTAAGAAGGGGCTTAAATGTAGATTATAATGGTGTCACATTTTCAGCTTGTGGGCCTTTTTGACCTTCGCCTACTTCAAAAGTAACTCTTTGCCCCTCTGCTAGAGAAACACGACCACCACCAGTGTGGTTTACTTGACGAAAGTGTACAAACACATCTTTTCCGCCATTATCTTGCTGGATAAATCCATAACCTTTTTCTTCGTTAAACCATTTAACTGAACCATCTAGTAATTCTGCCATTGCAATACCTCATGTATAAAATAATCACTTCGCTAGAAGTGGAGTCAAAAATTGGAGAGTCTTTAGGGTCACAATTGAGCATAGTACTAAATCACACACTAAAGATGAACTCGAGCCTCATCTTTTCATCAAAAGTATTATATCTTAAATGTTTTGTTTATAGCAATATATTAAGCGCTAAACAAATGGGGTTATTTGTCGATATGTTAACTATAGTAACAAACAAAGGATATATCATGCAAATATCATCAAATATAAGTTCCGTTAGCGCTACTGTAAAAAATTCTAACGTCATAAAGCCTCTTTATACTGAGAAGATATCTCAAGATGAAGTCAAAGAGATTCGTGAACAGCTGGCTCAAAATTCTTTGGCGATGGCTTTTAACTCGGCAACCATCCAGAGTACTTTTGCAAGCCCGCAGGACAGCTTTGCTCAGGACTACAAAGACTTTCAGAGTTTTTTGAGTGATATTGGATACAGCGGAAAGCCAATTGCAGAACTAAGTCAAGAGGAAGCCGCCGAGCTTGTCAGTGAGGATGGTATCTTTGGTATCAAGCAAACGTCAGAGAGAATAGCAAACTTTGTCATAAACGGTGCAGGTGGAGATGAAGATAAGCTTCGTGCTGGTAGAGAGGGGATGCTTAGAGGATTTGCAGAGGCTGAGAAGATGTGGGGAGGAGAGCTTCCTGAGATTTCTCAACAAACCATAGCAAAAGCTACTGAGATGGTAGATAAAGCTATGCATGATTTAGGTTTTTCTATCATCAATGAAGAGGCTTAGCAACTGTAGTTTTTTTGGAAGTGAGGCTTCAGTCTCGCCTTGTTTGCGGGACTCATCGTGGAGAACGCCACGGGTTAGAGTTCCTAGAAGTCCCACTTCCGAGTTATTTCATACTCTCTTAAGTTGCGATATCTAGCCTTTTAGGCTCACTCTCACCTTTTTCCTCTTTGGAATCATCATTTTTATCTGCTTCGTTTTTGTATGTCTCTTTTCCTGAGAGTTTTTCTTGAGTCTCTTGTGCTAGTTGTTGTTGTGCTTTTACCTTCATAACATTTGCACTTGAGGCTACTGCCAAATCTTGTCCGCTAGGATTTGCTGGAGCTAAAGCCGCCGCTATAACTGCATCTGCGTTTGCTATAGTCTCTTGTGGGGTTGAGCCAGATTTATAAGAGATGGAGACTTCGCCCCCAATGGCGTACATTCTGCCATCAGGTCCTTTTTGATAGGTGTAAGATGCACCTCCCGTTGCAGCTCCACCACTTTGGTGAGCAGCTTCATGTGCACGAACCTCTGCATCTCTTGATTGCAGGCTCTGTACTACTCTTTTTTCATCAGCGCTAAGTTCATTTTGTGGTTTTTTTTCTGCAACACTTTTTTCTTCTTCTGTCTCCTCTGCTCTAGGTTTTAAAGAGGTTTGATAGTTGGCGCTAGTTGAATAAAGTGTGTTTGATGAAACGTTCATAATATCAATTATACAAACGAGTAAGTTAAAATAAGCTATTATTTTATAATTAAATAAAGGGTAAAGATTATGATATTTGAACTTCAAAACGATTATATAGAGCTTTTTAAACTTATAAAGGTTTTAGATTTAGTAGATAGCGGTGGAGATGCCAAAAAGCTTGTTGTCGAGGGACTTGTTAAAAGAAATGGTGAGATAGAGCTTAAAAAAAGAGCAAAAATAGTCTCAGGAGATGTAATAGAGATAGCCGAAGTTCGCATAGAGGTTAAAGGATGAGTTCTTTTGAGATTTGCAAGACATTTTACTCTCTTTTTACAAAGAGAGTGTAAGATTAGTATTTAAGATAAAGAAGATGCATTCATTTAAGATTCATATTCTCCTGTGTTCTTATACTAAATTCAAATAAGGGATGCATCTTCTTTATATTAGCTATTTTGGAAAAATCTTTAACGCTACCTACTTGTACCATATTTTGATATAACTTTTAGAGGTGCCTTAAAGTTATATGCCGAAAAATTCGACATATATACTGAGGTTATTTTAATCCGCTAATATATTTAGCAATAGCGACAATCATATCCCTTGTAAGACCAGAGGTTGAGTCTTCCATCACCTGACTACTTTTATGCATAGTGTAAGCTCCAATTCTACTATCTTGATCTCTATATGCTCTTATTGTCAATGCTAATACAGTTGCATCTTTACCAGCTAATGCTGGCACCCCTTCACGAGGATTTTTTTGAGCCTTTTCGCCATGGCATAGTGCACAACGCTGTTTGTAAAGTTTTTCACCATCTGTTGCCATCAAACTAATACTTGCTAGTAATAGCACTATAAGAATCTTTTTCATTTTTAAACCTCCATTATTTAAGTTTCATTTTACTTTAGTAATTCTTAAAGGGTACTTATCTATTGATTACAATATTTACTTTATAAAAACCTAAATTAGACCAATAAGTGCAACAAACAGCACTGGTGGGGTGATGACAAGCCCAACTTTCATATACTCTGCCCAAGTGATTTTAACCCCTTTTTGAGCTAAGACATGTAGCCAAAGAAGTGTTGCAAGTGAACCTATAGGTGTCATTTTTGGACCTAGGTTACAGCCTAAAATATTTGCATAAACAAGCGCTTCATTTCCTGCGTATCCAACATGGTCAATGGCTATATCCATAATCATAATAGTTGGCATATTGTTCATTATAGAGCTTAATATGGCAGATAAAAAACCTGTACCTATGATGGACACTGTAGTTCCATGTTTGCCTAGCTCAATTATCCAAGATGCTATAACTTCCGTAAAACCTGCATTTTTAAGACCATAAACAACTACATAGAGACCTATACTAAACCAAACAACTTGCCAAGGGGCTGCTTTTATAGTTGCCATAGGTTTTACAGCTTTGAAGTGGTTTGCTATTGCTAAAAATATCAAGGCACCTCCAAGTGCAAAAAGAGAGACTGGAAGACTATACAGGTCACCTATAAAATACCCAACCATCAGGAGTGCTAAGAAAAACCAAGAAAATTTAAACATAGTTTGATTTTTAATGACAGATGATGCTTCTGGTAATGTAGAAACGTCAATGCTAAAAGGAATATCTTTACGAAAATAAATCCAAAGAACAACTATAGACGCAAGGATAGCTAGTAGGTTAGGTAAAAACATATTTTTTGCATATTCAACAAAGCCGATATCAAAATAACCAACTGTTACTATATTTGTAAGATTTGAGATAACAAGTGGATTTGAAGCACTATCACCGATAAAACCACCTGCCATTAAAAATGCGAAGATGGCTAAAGGCTTCATCTTTAAGTACTTCATCTTAGCAAGTAGTATGGGAGTAAGTATAAGAGCAGCTCCATCATTTGCAAAAAATGCAGCAACGATAGCACCTAAAAGTAAGATATAGACAAACATTTTATGTCCATTTCCGCCACTTAATTTTGCCATTTTAATAGCTGCCCACTCAAAAAATCCTATCTCATCAAGAACCATAGATAGGATAATGATACCAATAAATGCTAGTGTTGCATCCCACACGATATCGATTACGCTAATGACATCTGTAAAACTTACAACTCCGACTAAGAGAGCTATAGTAGCTCCCATCACAGCAGTGGTACCTATTTGGAGACCTTTTGGTTGCCATATTACAAAGACTAAGGTAACTAAAAACACTAAGATAGCTAAAGCCATATAATATTCCCTACTTTTTTCAAATATATGTTAGAAGAAACTATATCATATCTAAATCTAAATATCAATATATCTTGATTTAGTAATTTTATCCTGCTACAATTTTAATTCTTATAGTAAGGAGTTCTATGTGGAAATTTTCTTAAAAAGCGTAGCTGCGCTTAATGATGACACACGAGTATTGTTGTTGCGTTTTCTTGATGAACATGGTGAGACTTGTGTATGTGATATGCAAGCCTCTCTTGATATGATTCAATCACGCCTCTCACGGCATCTTAAAATTTTAAAAGATGCAGGGTTTTTAAGAGTAAATCGCAGAGGAACTTGGGGCTATTACTCCATCAGAAGTCCACTTGACCGCTTTCGTAGTGAAGCTTTAGAGGAGATTCGTTGTTTAGATATAAAGCTTCCAGCTTTAAAAAAAATATCTGAGACTGGGGAGTGTAAAGTATGAAAAAAAAGGTATTGATTTTATGCAGTGGAAATAGTTGTCGCTCCATCATGGCAGAGGCACTTATAAATGATAAGCTTGAAGACTCCATAGAAGCACAAAGTTCTGGAGTAAAAGCAAGTGGTGCAGTAAACCCAAATGCAAAAGCTCTTTTAGAGATGAAAGGCTATTGGAGAGAGAAGTACCACTCAAAAGTAATTGAAACGGTTTTAGATACCCCCTTTGACTTAATAGTGACTGTGTGTGATCATGCAAAAGAGACCTGCCCAATGTTTCCAAGAGCAGTAAAAACTATACATATGGGTTTTGATGACCCATCAGGCAAAGAGTTTGGAGAGTATGAAAGAACACTAGATTTAATGGAGAAAGAACTTCTACCAGTAGTCAAATATGAGCTTTGCCAAAAGTGAAACTTTAGCCTCGCCCTGCATGGCTTTAAAACCAAAGTGCAGTTTATAGACCCTCTCTATGAACTTAGCGCTCCTAGAAATTTTGTTTACTAAGAGTTATTACGGTTAATATTATTATATATAAAGGAAAAATTATTATGAAAATTGAAGTATTAGGAACAGGTTGTGCGAAATGCATCACTTTAGAAAAAGTAGTCAAAGAAGCAGTTGCAAAGAGTGGGAAGTTCGCTCAGATTGAGAAAGTAGATGATCTTATGAAGATTATGGAGTATCAAGTGGTAAGCACTCCTGGACTTGTTATAGATGGCAAAGTAGTTAGCACTGGCAGAGTTTTGAGCGTGGATGAAGTAGTAGCTCTGATAAACGAGTAACTGTGCAAGAGAGCGTTTTAGCCCTTCTTGAATCAAACTCACTTTTGGCATTTGTTGGCGCGTTTGGTGCTGGCAGTATTACGGCGATTGCTCCTTGTTCACTTGTTTCTGTGCCTTTGTTAGTAGGAAGTTCAGTGGCACTGAACAAAGATTTAGTGGGCAAAAAGAGAGTTTTTTATACCTATGCTTTTGCTTCACTATTTGCTCTTGGTGTCATGATTAGTTTTTCAATTTTAGGTCTAATTGTGGCTAAGTTTGGAGGTTTTTTCTCTATTGCTCCTATATGGGCATATATTTTAGCTGCAATTTTTAGTCTGTTGATTGGGTTGTATGCTTGGGGTATTTTTGGTGAAGTAAATAAATCATCCATAATGGCTCATCTTATCAAATACAGACTCTTTGGCGGATTTTTGATAGGAATCATCTTTGGCTTAGTAAGTGTCAAGCGCAATCCAAAAATGTACCAAAACGCAGTGCAAAAATGCACCACTTCGTAACACTTATTATTTAACTGAAATATCTAATAATCCAGCTTCCCTTTTTTGCTTTAATCTATAGCTTTCACCAGTCACACTT
>NZ_AUPZ01000010.1 GCF_000445475.1 Sulfurimonas hongkongensis | reverse complement strand
TAAACTAAACTACCATACATATCTCTTAGATGGCGATAATATTCGTCATGGGATAAATTCTGATTTGGGGTTTGATGATAAAAGTAGAGTAGAGAACATAAGACGCATAGGCGAAGTAGCAAAACTATTTGTAGATGCAGGAGTAATCGTTCTTAGTGCTTTTATATCACCATTTAAAGAGGATAGAGATAGAGTAAGAGAGTTAGTAGGAGCAGAAGAGTTTATAGAGGTCTTTGTAGATACACCACTAGAAGTTTGTGAGAGTCGTGATCCAAAAGGTCTGTATAAAAAAGCAAGAGATGGCGAGATACCAAACTTTACAGGAATTAGCTCGCCTTATGAAGCACCACAAAATGCACAAATCCATATAAAAACAGATGAGATGGATATAGAAGAGAGTGTAGATGTGATTGTGAGTTACTTAAATGAAAAAAATACTTTTTAGAGCAGATGCAGCGCCCCATATTGGTATAGGTGATTTGATGTCTCTAATCAATATTTCAAGGTATTTTGATGAATCTTATAAAAAATATTTCATTGTAAAAGATTATAAAGCAGGAGTTGATTTGATAAAAAAATATAATTTATCAAATTGCTTTATAATAGATTCTGCTATAAAACTAAAAGATGAGATAATATATATAAACAAATTTATAAAAAAGTACGATGTTGATATATTGTTTTTAGAGATTACAGAAAGAAAACTATCTGAATATCTAGGCTTAGATAAAGATGTAAAAAAAGTAGCAGTTAATTTTGATGGTCATATTTTAGATGATTTAGATTTAGTAATAGATTGGGATGTAGAAGCCTATAAGTTTTTTGATACTAAAAGATATCCTAAAACAAACTTTTTACTAGGTCCTGAGTATGTGATACTGCCTAAAGAGTTTTACTATGAAAATATTGTAGAAAGAAGAGTTGATTTACCAACTAAAAAAATTTTGATAGCTATGGGTGGTGCTGATGAGTTTGATTTTACTAGAAAAATTGTAGAAAGTATTATTAAATCAAAAATTAATATAGAATTAAATATCATTATAGGTTCTGGCTATGAGTATAGAGATGGATTAGAAAGCAGATTGAAAAATAGTGATATTAAGTATAAAATAAAACAAAATATTACTAATATGCTTGATGAGTATTTAAATTGTGATATAGGAATTGGAGCAGGAGGACTGACTTCTAGTGAAATGGTTGCAACAAAAATCTCACCCATTTTAATTGCAACTTACGAGCATCAAATAGCACGATGTAGGTATTTTGATAAACAAGGTTGGGCTAAATATCTAGGCTACAGAGAGTTTAAAAATAATGAACTAATAAATGCAATCTTAAATCCAATCAAACTTGTTGATAAAAATATTTTTGATACAGATAAAATAGTGGAGTTAGTTGATGAATTACTCTAATGATATGATATTAAAAGATAAAAAGATTTGTTACTATTTTAAATACCTAGATTGGGACAGTGTGTTTTTTGATAGACCGTCATATTTACTAGATTTAAATAAATCTAAATTAATGAGTAGTGAAGTTATTAAAAAAGAAATAAAAGATAAGTTAAAAAATAGTTTTATTACAGTTAAGTTAGATACAAAAAGTGAATACAAAATACTCTCATTTTTGCAAGAGTGTGGATTTTATTATATTGATACGGAAGTTACATTAGAATATGTAACAAATAAAAAAAAGAAGAAACTCTCTTCTGAGGTTCAAATCATCAAAGAAAGCAAAAATAAAAATTTACCTTATACCGACTTTGAAGAAGTATTTACATTAACAAGATTTCATACGGACTTAAATATTGATAATAAAAAAGCTGATGAATTATGGATGAATTATTTAAAAAATTATGAATTATCAGACTCGAAACATATGTTTTGTGCTAAAGTTAATAATGAATTAGCTGGTATTGTTTTAGTTAATATTGATAATAAAGTAGCATCACTTTTTTTTGTAGCTGTAATAGACAAATTCAGAGATTTAGGTATAGGCAGTGCTTTAATTGACAATGCAATAAGATATTTTAAAGGTTATACAATTAGAGTAGGAACTCAAGTTAAAAATATTAATGCATTAAATTTTTATATTAATAATGGATTAAGTAAAATAAACAAAATTTCTACAGTTTTGCATAAATGGTAACTACATCGTACCCAGGTATCGAATATAGAAGCAATTAATACATTATATCTCCTGAAAATATTAAAAATATGAATTATGATATTATACTAGTAATTGTATTGGGTCTCGAAGAAAGCATTTAGAACAATCTTTAAATACAAACACCAATAAAACAATAACTATACAGTTATAAAAAAGCACTTGTGATGAGTTTAAATATTGAAATTTTGGTAACTTGTTTCTTAAAACGAAAGCAGATAACAAACTTGTAAGTAATTTAAATTGAGATTAATATTAGAAATCAAAAGGATTGTTAAGATGAAAAAAATATGCGTAATAGGACTTGGCTATGTTGGGCTACCGTTAGCTCACGCATTTTCTGAAAAATATAAAGTAGTGGGTTTTGATATAAATGCATCTAGAATTGATGAATTAAATAGTGGCTTTGATAGAACTTTGGAACTTTCTAAACTTCAAGTAAAAGAGTCTTTAAAAAATGGTATGATTTTTTCAACGAACCTTGATGATATAAAAGATTGTAATATATATATAGTTACACTTCCAACTCCAATTGATAGTACTAATAGACCTGATTTAACTCCTTTGATAAAATCTTCACAAATGATTGGGAAAATACTCAAAAAAGATGATATCGTAATCTATGAAAGTACCGTTTATCCAGGTGTTACAGAAGAAATATGTGTTCCACAGCTTGAAATAAGCTCAAATATGAAATATAATCAAGATTTTTTTTGTGGATATAGCCCTGAAAGAATTAACCCAGGTGATAAAGAGCACACAATTACAAAAATACCTAAAATAACATCAGGTTCAACGCCACAAATTGCAACAGTTGTAGATGAGTTATATAAAAGTATAATAATAGCAGGCACTCATAAGGCAAGCTCTATAAAAGTAGCAGAAGCTGCAAAAGTTATTGAAAACACTCAAAGAGATGTAAACATCGCTTTGATGAATGAACTGGCTTTAATATTTGATACTATGGGAATAGATACAAGCGATGTTATAGAAGCAGCAGCTACAAAATGGAACTTTATTAAACTGAAGCCTGGACTAGTAGGAGGGCACTGTATAGGAGTGGATCCGTATTATCTTACATTTAAAGCAGAAGAGTTAGGATATAAACCAAATTTAATTTTAGGTGCTAGGGTAATAAATAATGGCATGGGAAAATATATAGCCGAAAAAACAATTAAACTTATTATTCAAAAGAGTATGTCTATAAAAGATGCTAAAATATTAGTTTTGGGTATTTCTTTTAAAGAAAATTGTCCTGATATAAGAAATACAAAAGTTGTTGATATAATTTTCGAATTAAAAGAGTATGGCTTTCATGTAGATGTGTATGATCCATGGGTTAATTCAAAAGAAGTTTACAGTGAATATAAAATCAACATGCAAGAAAAGGTTAATTTTGATTTGTACAAAGTTGTTATTTTTGCAGTTGCACATGATGAATTTAAAAACTTAAGCTTTACATATAATACATTAATTATAGATGTTAAAAATATTTCCAAGAAAGCTGACTGGAGACTTTAATTTACTAAATAATTTATGTAAAAATTTAAAATAAGAGTCGTGATTACGATAGACATTGGATAGAAATAGACAATATAAAAGACCTGAATATAAATATTAACAATACGAAGGATTAAGATGGAATTATATAATAATATTCTAGATGAGATAATTTCTACATTACCACAAGAAGAAAAAATAAAAGTTAGGACAGAAGCTGATTGCTATGGATTTTCACATTATATTGCCTCTAAGTTAGGAATTAAAGACACTCCATTAAGCACCTCAGACTGTAATCATGGCTGGATTCATAGAGATATAAAATCAATTGAAGAAGTAATATCTAAACACACCCTAAGTCATAAAAGAAACTACTATAGTGAAAATATAAAAATGCAGCGAGTACTTTATTCATTAGGGTATTACAATAGTATGTGCATTGGCGTTCCTTACATATATATAGATGATAATGACATAGAAATTAAAAGATATGAAAATACACTCTTAGTAATGCCAATGCATACACTTGAGTGGGATAAGAATTTTCAAAAAATAAATGAAGAAGAGTATGTAAAAAGTATAGATAGTGTTAGAGATGATTTTGACTTGATTGTTTTTTGCATTAGCAAATCTTGTATCACACATAATTTATGGACTAAAACAATCGAAAAATATAATTTTCCTTGGATAGAAGGTGCGGATGTATTTGACAAAAATGCTTTAGCTAGAATGAATAGAATATTTAGAAGTTTTGAGTATGTTTCAAGTCATAGTATTGGCTCTCACATTGCTTACGCATCATATAGTGGTTGTAAAACTACAATATATGGTAAGTATATTGAACCTGACTATGAACAAATGGAAAGAACAAATTATATGAAAGAAAACCCCCATATCATAGATAATTGCTATTATGGACGTTTGAGCTCAACAGTTAGAAAGAAATATCCTATTTTTTTTAAAGAACATCCAAAAGATGGAGTACTAAACATAGATTTTGCAAAAAAAGAACTTGGTTTTGAATGCAAAGTATCATATAGTAAAGTTGCTGAATTATTGGGCTGGAACAATATAAATTGTTATGAAAATAAAATTGTTTTTTCTCAAGAATTCAATAAGTTCTACTTAAAATTAAGTAAATTAAAAAATGATAATAAGCGGTATTTAATTTATGGGTATGGAACAGTAGGTAAAGTGGTATATAGTTTTTTAAGTAGCCAGATTGTTGGCATTGTTGATAAAAACAATATTGGTATTTCTAAAGACACTACACAAGAAAAGATTTACTCTCCTAAAGATATAAAAAAATTTAACTATGATGCAATTATTATTTGTGTCATTGGAAGAGAAGAGGAAATTATAAAATCATTGGATGGCATCGATAATGATAGATTTATTCAAATATTTTAGCAGATTAAAAGGATGTAAATTATGGTAAAAACAGCTTGTCATAAAGAAGGATTATTTATTCAATCAAATGGTGATGTATTTCCTTGTTGTGGGACATGGAATAAGCCAAATATGAAGATAGGAAATATTAGAGATAACGATTTAGAAAGTAAAATAAAAGCTTTTTCTGCAGTGTGCAAATGTGAGAGTTATGAATTGGTGAGTGGTTCTTCAGAGCTTGGAAGATATAAAGAAATCAATATAGAAACTTCTTACGCCTGTCAGGCTACATGTGCAATGTGCTGCGTAAATGCACCTGAAAGTGATGGTTATTACAACAATGAGAACTATCTTGCACTAATGAAGCTTCTTAAGTTAACAAATCCTGATAATATCATGGTACAGGGTGGGGAAATACTTGTGCAAAATGAAACTATGAACTGGATTAGTCAAGTAAAACAAGAAATGAGCAAGTCAAATATAACACTTATTACAAATGGTAACAATATCAAAAAAGTAGAGTATGCGAAAGAAACTTTTGATAATATCCAAGTTTCTTTTGTAGGGTTTCAGAATTTAACATACAAAACTCTAATGGGGTTAGATATTAAACATACTTTTAATTTTTGTGAGCAAATATTTAATTCAGCATCTTCTAATTTATTTATAAAATACTTACTTAGTCCTCTTAATTTGCACGAATTACCTCTATTTATTGAATGGTCTATGGGTATAAATCCTAAAGGTGTAATTATTCACGATTCGAATACTAGTGGATACATAAATTATAAAACAGGCGATGACTATTGGAATAAAATTATCCAAAGAACAAGAGAGCAAATTGTAAAAACAATTCATAATAATAAACACATTCATAAAAAGTACAACTTTAAAAAAATAATTATAGGTGGAAATAATATTGCAAAACTTTTGCAAATAGATGAAAAATATCTAAAAAACAATAAAATAGATGACTTTATTGAAATACAACCAGTAAACTACCGTTTTATAAATTCTTTTGAAAGTGACTCTTATGCAACAAAGACGTTTTAAAAATGATGACTATAATACTTTATTGAAGTATCCAAGATTTAAAGAAATATCAGTTGAATTTTTAAATAAAACAATTAAAGCTCCCGATGCAGCATCATTACTCTTTCTCAATCATGAGCTTTTTGGTCTAGAGATATATAAGTTTACTTCAAAAGATAAAAAGCCAATAATTATAGACTGTGGTGCAAATATAGGTCTTAGTATAATCTACTTTAAAAAATTATACCCTGATGCAAAAGTTATTGCTTTTGAACCTGATAAGAAAATTTTTGATTATTTGCAGTTCAATATTAACTCTTTTGATTTAAAAGATGTTACTCTAATCAATAAAGGATTATGGAATGAAGAAACTACACTGAAGTTTTTTTCTGAAGGAGCTGATGGAGGAAGAATTGCACAAAGTGATGATGCAAATATAGTAGAGATAAAAACTTTGAAGCTAAGTGATTTTATAAAAAAACAAAAAGTAGATTTTCTAAAGATAGATATAGAAGGAGCTGAAACTGAAGTTTTAATAGAGTGTGAAAAATATTTAGATAATGTAGAAAAAATCTTTATAGAGTATCACTCTTTTATAGATAAACCTCAAACATTATCTACGATACTATCTATTTTAGAAAACAGTGGTTTTAGATACTATATAGAACACATAGGGGTTAAATCCAAGCATCCATTTGAATCAATTAAAAACTATGTTGGCTTTGATAATCAACTAAATATTTTTGGATATAGAGTATGAGACTAATTAATCTAGGTTGTGGAAATAAGTATCATAAAGATTGGGAAAATTTTGATTTTAAATCAAATAGTGAATATGTTAAAGTGCATAATCTACTTGAAAAACTTCCTTTTGAAGACTCTTCAGTTGATGTAGTTTATAGTTCACATGTGCTAGAGCATTTTCAAAAATGTGATGCATCTAGATTTTTAAAAGAGTGTTACAGAGTTTTAAAACCTGATGGTATCATTAGGATAGTTGTGCCTGATTTAGAGCAGTTAATGAGAAACTATATAGAGTTTTTAGAAGGTGCAAAAAAAGAAGATAAAAACTCTCAAGAGAAGTATGAATGGACAATGATAGAACTTTTCGATCAGATGGTTCGAAACTATGGTGGTGGAGAGATGCTAAACTACTGGAAACAAAACCCTATGCCACAAGAAGGGTTTGTAGTCCAAAGATTAGGCTCTGAAGTGAAAAACACACTTAAGAGTATTAGAAAAAATCCTAGTACAAAAATAAAAAAAGAGTGTGCTCATAAAAGTATAGAAGAAATAGGAAAATTTAGAACTTCTGGCGAGGTGCATCAATGGATGTATGATGAGTATTCGCTAAAAAAACTACTTCAAGAAGAGGGTTTTAACAGTATAAGTAAAAAAGATGCAGATGAGTCAAATATTGTTAATTTCAATGCTTATTTACTAGACATAGAGGCTGATGGTAGTGTTAGAAAACCTGACTCTCTTTTTATGGAAGCATTTAAATGAAAATACTTATTGTAAATACTTTTGAAATTGAAGGTGGTGCGGCAAGGGCGGCGAATAGACTGCATCATTCACTTATAGAGCTCGGACTAGATTCTACTTTAATTGTCCAAGCTAAGACAACCACCGATTCGACAGTTATCTCTTTATTGACTAAACAAGAGGCACTCAATATCCGAAAAAGTGTTTATAAAGAGCTAATAGACTATCCTAATAAAAGTAAAACACTGTTTTCTGTGTCCAATATAGACTCTACAAAATTAGTTAATAAAATCAACTCTTTAAATCCAGATATTGTCCATTTTCACTGGGTTGCAATGGGAATGATTCGAATTGAAGATATCCCTAAAATTAAAAGCCATATCATTTGGAATTGCCATGATATGATGGCATTGACAGGGGGTTGTCACTATGATGAATGGTGTGATAGATATAAACAAAGTTGTGGCAAGTGCAAAGTATTAAATAGTCACACAGAAAATGATTTAAGTAGAGATATTTTTAATAGAAAAAGCTTTGCTTATAAAAATACACAAAGTATTAATTTTGTGGGAACAAGTAAGTGGATAGTTGAATGCTTAAAACAAAGTGCACTAACTAAAAACAATTCAATATTTCATATTCCAAGTGGTGCAGATGGGCGTATTTTTAAACCCTTAAATAAAATAGAATGTCGAGAAATGTTTAAAATTCCTGTGGATAAGAAAGTCATTTTATTTGGTGCAATGAATCCCTTAGGAGATCCAAGAAAAGGTGCAAAAGAGCTTTTAGAAGCATTAAAGTTATTAAAAATTGAAAACACAATTTTTGTTATAGCAGGATGCCATGAACAAATAAATACGTATGAGTTAGAACTGCCAATTTATTATATTCCTGAAGTAAGTGATGAAGTTTCATTGTCACTGGTGTACAATACAGCTGATATTATGATTGTTCCATCGTTACAAGAAAATTTAGCCAATACTGTTGTTGAAAGTCTTTTATGTGGAATTCCTGTTGTAGCTTTTGATGTTGATGGGAATAAAGATATGATTACGCATAAAAAGAATGGTTATCTTGTTGAACCATTTAAAAAAGGAGATTTGATTTTAGGAATTGAATGGATTTTACACAATAAATTGTATGATGATTTGTCATTGAATGCAAGAACAAGTGCACTTGCAAAGTTTGATTTGAGAGTTTTAGCAAAGCAATATTATAATTTATACAAAGAAGTAGTAAAGAAAAAATATATGCCACAAGCGTTAGAATCATATTCAACGCTTGTCCAACCCTCATGCAATTATTTAGAGTATTATAATTCTCCAAGTTTTTATGAAGTATTATTTAATATTAAAAAAGATAATTTCAAGTGTGTCATCTATGGTGCAGGAACGGTTAGCCAAACTGTTTATGCTGTTATTCCAAATAACATCATTGCGTATGTAGATTTATCAAATAATGAAAAATACAGTTCATCAAGTGAGGAAAAGATTTTTCATCCAAGCAGCTTGAAAGATATTTCTTACGATAAAATCATCATTAGTGTTTTAGGAAGAGAAAAAGCGATAGTTCAATATTTGGTTGAAAAGTTAAATGTGTCTCGTCATAAAATTATTATATTTGATTTGTAATATTAAAAAGGGGGATATCAATGGTTGTCGGTAATGGAATGATTGCAAAAGCTTTTTATGAATACAACTCTGTTGATGATATTCTTATTTTTGCTTCAGGTGTTTCAAGTTCAAACTTAAATTTAGAGAGTGAATTTACACGAGAGTACTCTATGGTTAAAAACTTTCTACAAGAGTATCCAAAAAAATTATTTATTTATTTTAGTAGTTGCAGTATTGAATTTCCTGATTTAAAAGATACAAAATATAATATTCACAAACTTAGTATAGAAAAGCTAATTCAAGCTACTTCTGGTAATTATATTATTTTTCGTCTTCCAAATGTTATAGGCAAAGGTGGAAATCCAAATACGATAATAAATTATTTATTTGATTCAATTAAAGAGTACAAAGAGTTCTTTTTATGGAAATATGCTACTCGGAATATTGTGGATATTGAAGATGTTGTTAAAATTATACAATATGTTATTGAAAATAATTTATATAGAAACGATACGGTTAATATTGCGTATGAAAAAAGTATTCTTGTAGAAGATCTTATTCAAACCATTGAAACACTATTAAATAAAAAATCTTTAAAATCAATTATAAATAAGGGCAGTGACTTTAAAATTGATATTGCAAAAGTATCTTGGATAATGAAAGAAACAAACATGCAACAACCTTCGATAGAATCGTTAATTCTAAAATATAAGATTCATGAACTTAGAGTAAATAATGACTAATATACTCCTATGCGGAGGAAGTGGAACAAGACTATGTCCTATAAGCAGAACTCTTATGCCAAAACAGTTTGTAAAGCTTTTTGATAACAAGTCACTTTTTCAACTAACAGTTGATCGAAATTCAAAAGTTTGTGACGGTCAATTTATAGTATCCAACACAGAGCAGTATTTTTTAGCCCAAGATCAACTAGAAGAAAATGCAACATTTAACATTCAAGATTCAAGTTTCCTCTTAGAGCCAGTTGGAAGAAATACTGCTCCAGCTCTTGCGCTTGCTTGCATGGCTTTAGATAAAGATGAAGTAGTTTTAGTTACTCCAAGCGACCATCTCATCAAAGATGAAGCCGAATACCAAAAAGTTATCCAAAAGGCAAAAAAATTAGCCCAAGAAGATAACCTTGTCACTTTTGGAATCACACCTACATTTGCTGAGACTGGGTTTGGATATATTGAAGCGGAAGCTTCAAATGTTAAGAGGTTTCATGAAAAGCCTGATTTAAGAACAGCAGAGCAATATTTACAACAGAATAATCTTAACGCCCAACACCTAGCATCTAGCACCTTTTTGTGGAATTCTGGCATGTTTATGTTTAAAGCTGGTGTCTTTTTAGATGAGTTAGAGAAGTACTCACCAGAAATCTATATGGCATGTAGGAGTGCGTTTAGTAAAGCAGTAGGCGAGGTTAAAACCTCACTTCCGAGGAGTGGTAATCTCATAAGAATAAAACACGAAGATATGATAGCTATCCCCGAAGACTCTATAGAGTATGCAGTGATGGAGAAATCAACTAAAGTAAAAGTTGTACCAAGCGATATAGGTTGGAGTGATGTAGGAAGCTTTGATGCTCTTTCTGATGAGTGTGTTGGGTTAAGTGCTAAGTGTTATGAAGAAGATAGTGAAAATAACTTTTATCATAACTATAACAGTGATAAAATAATCGCAACTATAGGACTAAAAGATTTTATAGTAATTGATACAGTAGATGTACTTCTTATCGCAAAAAAAGGTGAAACACAAAAAGTAAAAAATATTGTAAATAAGATAAAGCATAGTACAGAACACTTAGTGCTTAACAATCATATGACAGGACATAGACCGTGGGGAACATATACAGTACTAGAAGAGGCAGCAGGGTATAAAATAAAGAGAATAATAGTTAAGTCCAGCAAAAGACTCAGTCTGCAAAAACATTTCCATAGAAATGAGCACTGGGCAGTTGTAAGTGGAACTGCCACGGTTGAGGTTGAAGATAGAACTTTTTTATTGAACGAAAATGAGAGTACCTATATAAAAGCAGGAAATATTCATCGATTGGGCAATGATACTAAAGAGCCTTTAGTTATAATTGAAGTTCAAGTGGGAAGTTACACGGGTGAAGATGATATTGTAAGATTAGAAGATGATTTTAAAAGAGAGAATAATGAATAAACAAAAAGTAGCACTTATAACTGGAATTACAGGACAAGATGGAAGTTATTTAGCAGAGTTTTTACTAAAAAAAGGCTATGAAGTTCACGGCATAAAAAGAAGAAGTTCACTTTTTAACACCGATAGAATAGATCATCTATACCAAGACCCCCATGTAGAATATAGAAACCTAATATTACACTTTGGGGATATGACAGACTCTATGAATTTAACACGAATTATTCAAGAAACTCAACCAGATGAGATATATAATCTAGCTGCTATGAGTCATGTTGCAGTATCTTTTGAAACACCTGAGTATGTGGCTAATGCTGATGGAACAGGAACGCTTAGAATTTTAGAAGCTGTAAAACTACTAGGCTTGACTGCTAAAACAAAAATATATCAAGCATCTACTTCTGAACTATATGGAAAAGTACAAGAAACACCACAGAGTGAAACAACACCTTTTTACCCAAGAAGCCCTTATGCAGTAGCAAAAATATACGCTTATTGGATAACAGTAAGAGACTTTGTAAAACTATCTTTTGAATACTGCGGAATTAAGCTTAGGTTTGAAGGAATTGGAGTAGATGAAGTTGGAATTATAAAGAGCATAGATGAAGTAAAATATAAAGAAGCGTTAGCTAAATCTACACTATTTATAAAACATAATCCACAATTAAAAATTAACCAAGTAGTAGTTTGTGTTGATCCTAGATATTTTCGCCCAACTGAAGTTGACTTACTACTAGGGGATCCATCCAAAGCTGAAAGAAAACTAGGCTGGAGTAGAGAATTTAACTTGCAAGATTTAGTAAACGATATGATGAAGTCAGACTTAAAACTCATGACAAAAGATGTTTACCTAAAAGATGGTGGGTACAATACTATGAGTTATTACGAATAGCATTATGAATAAATCAAGTAAAATATACATAGCAGGGCACAAAGGCTTAGTAGGTTCTGCTATAGTAAAAAACCTACAGTCAAAAGGTTACACAAATTTAGTATCTAGAACTCACCAAGAGTTAGATTTGTTAAATCAAAAAGATGTAGAAGAGTTTTTCAAAAAAGAAAAACCAGAGTATGTAATACTAGCCGCTGCAAAAGTTGGTGGAATTGTAGCAAACAACACATATAGAGCAGACTTTATCTATGAAAACCTTCAAGTCCAAAACAATGTCATCCATCAAAGCTACAGACATAAGGTAAAAAAACTACTCTTTTTAGGAAGCACCTGCATCTACCCTAAAGATGCACCGCAACCTATGAGCGAAGACTCACTTTTAACTAGCCCATTAGAGTACACAAATGAGCCATACGCTGTAGCAAAGATAGCGGGCATCAAGATGTGTGAGAGCTACAACATCCAGTATGGCACAAACTTTATAAGCGTAATGCCTACAAACCTTTATGGACCAAATGATAACTTTGACCTAGAAACATCACATGTCTTGCCAGCACTTTTACGAAAGATGCACGAAGCAAAAGTAGATAATCTAGAAAGAGTAGAAATCTGGGGAAGTGGTAACCCTAGACGTGAATTTATGTACAGTGAGGATATGGCTGATGCTTGTGTATATCTGATGGAGAAAATAGACTTTAAAGAGATCCAACCATCCCGTCATTCTCAGCTTGACTGGGAATCTAAAAGTGAGATCCGCAACACACATATAAACATCGGCACAGGTATAGACATAAGCATAAAAGAGTTAGCAAACCTTATAAAAGAGATAGTAGGTTTCAAAGGTAAACTTCACTTTAACACAAATAAGCCAGATGGCACAATGTTAAAACTAACAGATGTTACAAAGCTACATAATCTTGGCTGGAGGCATAAAGTAGAGCTTGAAGAAGGAATTAAAACTATGTATGAGTGGTATAAGAATGAAACAAAGTAATCATCCAAAAGTAACAGTAGTAACGGTAACTTACAATGCTGAGCAATACCTAGAACAGACAATAAAAAGTGTAGCAGAACAAGACTATCCAAATATTGAATACATCATTATAGATGGTGCAAGTACAGATGGAACTATTGATATCATAAAAAAATATGAAAAGTACATAATATACTGGATAAGTGAGCCTGATGGTGGCATTTATGATGCTATGAACAAAGCCATAGACGCCGCAACTGGAGAGTGGATAAATTTTATGAATGCAGGGGATAGTTTTTGTGAAAAAAACACTCTCTCTGAAGTTATTAAAAATCTAGATTCTAATACTGATTTGATATGTGGAGATATTTACTATCTTGAAAATAATAAAAAAACATATAGAAAAGCTAAAGGCATAGATGGTGGCTTTAATGGTATTTTTTGTTGTCATCAAGCTTTATTTACAAAAACCAATATAATGAAAGAAAAAAAATTTTCTTTAGAGTTTCCCATTGCCGCTGATTATAATTTTGTATTGAGTTGTTTCGTTAAAAAATATAACTTTCAATTTATTAACTTTCCTATTGTTGATTTTTTAGCTGGAGGGTTTTCTGAACAAGAAAATTTTAGAGCAAATATTGAATCAATAAAGATACTATTAGATTATTCAAATGATTCAAAGTTAGCTAGAGAGTCTAATTTTTATAAATCACTCCATTTTGATTCCAATATAGATAACTTTAAATTCTCAAAGCAATTCAACTCTTTTTATAATTCAATAGAATCCTTATCAAAAAAATATTCTAAAATAGCACTATACGGATATGGAACTATTGGTAAAACTATACACTCTTTGTTAAAAGAAAAAGTTAGTGTTATTTTTGATAAAAACAATTTCACTATTACAGATGTAGATGTTTATTCACCTGAAGATATTTTAAATTTTGATTTTGAAATTATCATTATAGCAGTATTAGGAAGAGAGTTAAAGATTAAAGAACAGATTCTCAATCATGGCGTTAATGCAAATAAAATAATTGTATTGCAATTATGAAATATTATTTAGAATATTTTTAGCACTAATAATTACACAATTATTGCTATAGTTTGGGTGATTTTTAATAGTTTGTTCTATTTCATTTGCAAATGCAATGCTTGTAATAACAATAGGAAGATTATTAGCTTCTTGAAAATAATTTTGTAGTGTTAATGAGTTTGGACAAACCAAGTTTTTATCTATCAATCCAATAACTTCAATCTTGTTTTTTTTCAGTAAAGGTTTAAGTTCACTATATATTTTTCCTCCGCCATAAATGATAATTTTGTATATGTTTGATTTTAGTAAAGCTTTCGTTATTAAATACTCAAATGAAATATTTGCATCAACTTCTAATAGTCTTTTACAAGTATTTACTGTTTTTTTTGGAAATAATTTATAGCTTTGAAAATTCACTATATAATGTTCTAAAGTAATAAGTTCTGATGCGAAAGAGAAGTAAATACCAAAATATTTTAGTGATACTTCACTAAAAATTTCTTTATTAAAAAACTTATAATCATAAATTTTTTCTAATAAGTACTCAATCTGTTCTATATTTTTACTAACCACTAAGTACTTAAGAATATATCCACTGAGTAGTTTTAATGTTTTAGCTAAGAGATGAATTTCATACTCTCCAGGATTAAAATATTTTGCATAAAACTCTCGTATTATTGAGATGATTTTGAATATATCATCAATTTTTTTGATGCTGACTTCATTTGTAATAGAAGCAGGAGTACTATAGTATTTGTAGTAAGCTCTTTGCAGTGTAGATGTTTTTTTTGCAAAATATAACAGCTGTATAGCTATTAATTGATCTTCATAAACTAAATCATCAGGAAATTCAATACTGTTATCAATAAAGAGAGATTTTTTATACAATTGACCACAAATACTTGAAGATAAATTTGGATTTAAAGCTTCCTGAGAATTATTGCTTTTTAAAACTCCTCGTGAAGTAATTACATAAGAACCATCATGTAGTTTTTTTAGATATGGAGAATAAATAATATCGCTATCATTTTTTATTGCCATAGAATATAAATCCTCAAGCATTGTCGATTCTACAGCATCATCGCTATCTACAAAACAAATATACTTTGAAGTAGATTGCGATATCCCTAAATTTCTAGACTTACTGACGCCTTGATTTTTTTGATGAATCACATGGATATTATTGCATTTGCTTTTAAATTTATTAATAATGTTGCCACTATTATCTGTTGAGCCATCGTTAATAACAATTAATTCAAAATTTTTAAATGTTTGTTCAATAATTGAGCTTAAACATCTTTTTATATACTTTGAAGAGTTGTATACTGGAACAATTACGCTGATTTCTGGCATATTATTAATCTAATAATTTTATAAATTCATGCAAATCAGTTTTCATTTTAGTCGAAGAGATATTCTGCGTTCTTGGTAAATAAAGCACTTCACAATACTCTTTTAAAAAGTCAAACTCTCCTCTCCAATCATCACCCATAGCAAAAATATCTACATTATGCTTTACGATATCATTTGCTTTTTGTTCCCAATTATGCTCTGCTATAACCATGTCAACACATTTAATATTTTCAACTATCAAAATTCTCTGTTCAAAAGGGATGAGTGTTTTTTTCCTCTTAATGGTGTTGAACTCATCAGTTGAAACCGCTACTATGAGTTTTGTACCAAGTTTTTTTAGTCTTTGAAGAAGTTTTAAATGTCCAATGTGAAACATATCAAAAGTTCCATAAGTTATAATAGTTTTATCTTGCACCAAGAGACTCTTTTAGTTTTTGCACCTCTACAGGAGAGAGTAAGTTTCCATAATCACTCTGATCCCATTTTTTTGGTGGGATTATCCAGTTTTTTCCATACAATAGACAGAGATAGTCTTCTGCTAAAAAAGGTATCTGAAGCTCTAAGTCTTTGTATTTATGGTACCTAAGCCCCTCACATAAATTTTTTGGTATATAGATATAGTTTACTCCGTGTCTAACCATGTACTTCTCATCCAAAAAGTCAGCAATGCTTATGTCAATGATGGAAGGTTCTTCTTGAGCTTTTATAGATTTAGATGAGATTATGATTTTTTTAATATCGCCTTTTTTTACTAGGATCTCATCTTCTAAGTAAAGAACTTTTTCTATATCGTACTCTTTAAATAAAGGGCTAGTTGTTATAAAATCATAAAAGCTAATCGCATCCTTTTGTGATGTTAAAAATAGATCAACATCAGCTACAGATGATAAATCTTTATTTCTAAAGAGTGTAGCAAGTGATGAACCGATTATGTAGTAATCTATCTTGTTATCAGTAAATATTTGAGATATATTTTTCATAATATTATCTGTTTCTTTAGTTCTGCTTTGAGTAGAAAAATTTATAGCGTTATCAGCTATTTCCATTATTTTGCTATCTTTGATATTCAGACTTTGTAGTTGGTTTTTCATACTATTGACCCATATACCAGTAATAGCTATTTTATCAAAGCTCAGAAGTGGCAGTTTATCTAAAGAGTGTATTTTTTTATTATTATATTTAGTGCCATCTAGTCTTTTGTTGTTATCTATAAATCCAATAATATTATGCGTACTGTTTAGTTCTCTATAGAGTGCTCTACCCGCTACTCCTACACCAAAAATTAATATTTTTTCTTTACACATACTCTTCCTTAAAATCAAAAAAAATTATTTACAAACTAAAATATTTTTAAGCTCAAGTAAACTCTTTATATCTTTTTCTGCTTGGAACTTTTCTGATTTTACAACATCTTGAAACATTCCTTGTTTTATACAAATAGTGCGAAATCCAAGCTCTTTGATACCAACAAAATCTTTGTTAATATTATCGGCAACATATACTATATCTTTATAGTCTATGTTTTCATACTTCGCAATTTTTGTAAAACAATAAGCTGATGGTTTTGCATGTATTATACCGTATCGGTGGGTGATGAAAGCTTTGTTTACCAAATTTTCAAGTTCTAAAGCTTTAATTTTATTTGTTTGAACAATTTTATTGCCATCTGTGACAATGTAAAGAGGAATATTTTGTTTTTTATAAAAACTAAGCATCTTTTTTGCATCACTGTTAAGGTTTATTTTTGGTAAATGGGTACGATAAATTGTCAAAGCTTTTTTAATGTTTTGTTTTGTATAAAGTTTAAAATATATGAATGTTTTATCAAAAACTTTACCTCTACCATCTTCTTGTAAAACTTCCATCATTTTATTGAACATCGTGTCTGGATTGTTAGGTATAAAATATTTGCATACTGCATAAAAACCACTTTTTACAAAACTGATTTCATCATACAATGTATCATCTAAATCAAATACGATAACTTTAACTTTCAATATAAATGTCCTTGTCTTGGCGTATTTGCTTGATAATCTTATTTGTAATATTCACTTGTAAATCTTCTTTGTTGGACTCTTGTAAAAACCATAAGAAGCTCTTTAGACCAGCATAATCGCTTAGCGTTGAAGCTCCTCCAAAGCGTGCATTACACTCTATAAGAAAGGAACCTTTTTCGTTTTGTAACACCTGAAGTACGCTATGTCCTTGAATCTTGTGATATGTTACAAAATCAGAAGCCTTTTGTGCTAAATTTTCATCATGTACGATTGTTGTTATCTTTGACTCACCATTTACTACAAGATCACGAGAACGAACTATAACACCTCTGCACACGACATTTTTATCAACATAGCAATCGATGCTGTATTCTTGTCCTTTGATAAATGGTTGAAAAATTGGTTCTTGAAGTTTCTTAGCATGTTCGATAGCTTGAGCTTTACCAATATCAGATCCCATGTTTTTTGCACCAGAACCAAAGCGTTCTTTTACTACAAAAGAATCAACTTGAAGCTCATGAATATTTAGTGTAGTTTCAATTGCCCAAGTACTTTTAGCAATTTCATAAAAGCGAAGTTTGTCATAACAAAATTCTACCACTTCTATATCAGCGACAAAAACAACAATGCCTTTATCTGCTAATGCTTTTTTGTGAAGTGAAAAAAAAGGGAGCTCGGCGTCTCGTGTTGGAATGATATATCTAATTTTATATTTTTGTATATATTTTAAAAGTATTTCAAGTGATAGCTCTTCTAGAGGAGGGATTTGGCAAAAATCATCAACTGTAATTCGACTAAAAACATTAGGATTGCTATCAGCTCCAATTATTTTCATAGTAGAGTCAAAATCATCTTTTGCTCTTGCAATTGCCTTGATAAGTGGGATTTTAGCACCGATACTAGTTATGAGGATAGATTTATTCATAGATTTTATCCTGTATAGTATGACTGACTATCCCAAATTTTTTAACCATTTTTCTAAGCTTATTTTTGTTAAATTTTTGTAATACTAAATTCTTTTTCTTTTTTAGATATTTATACATATCTCTTTGATTTTTTGCCGTTTTTATCGCGATCATAGGTAATCCTAAATAATATACTTCATTTACAGTTACACTTGGTGTTACTATTGCAAAGTCACTTTTTGCTATAAGTTTCGCTATTTTATTTGAGTTTATATGTAGGTTTATCCAAGGTCTGTTTTTTGAGTATTTTTTTAGTCTGTCTAAGTTTTTGTTTGCATCTGTAGTTACAAGGTGCACTTTGATGTTGTTAAAGTTTTTTAGTGTCTTTAGTATATCTATGTTTATATTAGCGGTATCAGCTCCTCCCATAGCTAGAAAAATTTTGACTTTTGAATTTTGAATTTTAAATTGTTTTTTCCTTTTTAATCTGCTCTTTTCTTTTATAAATTCATCTCGTAAAAGAGTATATTTTGCACCGCATCTAATCTCACACTCTTTTGGCACTAAGTTTTTATACTTTTTCTTTTTTGCATAAATATTATGGTTTAAAAGTATGTCACAGTAGTGTTTTTCATAAGTATCATCAAGTGCTAAAATCTTAACACCTGTTTTTTCTTTTAGTTTTTTCTCATACTTATAGTCTATATCATAGCTATCAATGATGGCTAAATCTATATCTAGTTTAGTGACGAGTTTTACAACTTCACTTAGATCATTTGTCTTTAAAAGTTTTACTCTGTATCCAGCTTCAACTATCTTGTGATTTATGTTTTTATCTAAATCTTGAGTAGCAAATACTATATTTGCATCTTTGAACTCTTTTGCTAAGACTAAGCATCTCATAACATGTCCAGTTCCGATGCTTGATGAAGAGTCACATCTTATAAGGATATTCAAACCGATCCCCAAATTTATAATCTTTAGTAGCTTTTGTTCCTAAAACCTTATGCAAATGTTTTGGATGCATTCCATAACTAGGGCGAACAGATTTGAGGTTTTTTTCACTTAAGAGTTCTCCTTTTTTTATATCTTTTGATACATAAATGCTTCTCGCATGTTCACGATTTTTTCTCTTTTTATCGCTCATGCTATAATCAACACAGCCAAGAAGTTTTTCTGCATCTCTAATATTTTGAACCATCTCTTTAAAATCTTTTGCACACATAGAAAACTCAGCATCTGCACCACCGATAGACTTATCTATGATAAAGTGTTTCTCTATCACTTTTGCTCCAAGGGAGACTGCAACTATAGGTGCAACACTACCTAAAGTGTGATCTGAAAATCCACTTACAACATCAAATCTTTTTGCTAAATCTTCAATTGTTAAAAGGTTAGCATCTTCAAGAGGTGCTGGATAAGCGCTCGTACATTTTAACAAGATAATATTTTCATTCCCAACTTCTCTACAAATGTCAACTGCATCTTGCAGTTCACTCTCAAGTGCAATACCCGTTGAAATAATGATAGGTTTCATTTTTAAAGCAGTATATCTAATGAGTTCATAATCAGTAATCTCAAAAGATGCTATCTTGTAAGCAGATGGGTTGAGTATTTCTAAAAAATCAACAGCACTTTTATCAAAAGGAGAGGAGAAGATATCAATATCTATACTTCTAGCATACTCAAACAACTCTCTATGCCACTCCCACGGGGTATACGCTTCTGTATAAAGTTCATATAGATTCTTACCATCCCAAAGAGTTCCGCCATCTATCATAAAGTCATCTTTTTGAGAGTTTAAAGTGATAGTATCAGCAGTATATGTTTGGAGTTTTATAGCATCTGCTCCACACTCTTTTGCCGCTTTTATAGTCTCTAATGCAGTTTGCAGACTTCCATTATGATTTGCTGAGAGTTCAGCAATTATGTAAGTACCATCTTTTTCTAAGTCAAAATTACCTATCTTCATTTTCGCTTCTTTTTACAGCTTCATACATAAATTCAGCTCTCTTAAAATCTTCAAGCGTGTCAATATCTTGGACTAAATGTCTAGGTATTACTATGGGTATGGTATCGCTACCAAATGTGATATCTTTAGCTGCTTTATGGATATCTTTCCAATAAAACTGTCCCGCATCTTGATAAGCTTCCTCTAAATCTTGACTTCTTTTCATAAAGTTCTCTGGCCAAAACATTTGGCATCTATCCTCTGGAGTGATTTTAAATGTTCTTTGAATAGGAAAGGGCATAGTTGTGACGCTAAGAGCTTTTGAAGCGTCTGAGTCTCTTAGTCTCTCAAATCCTTCTTTTAAGTACTTTACCTGCATTAGTGGTGCAGTAGCATATATAAGGCAATAGAAATCATAATCTTGTCCACTCTCTTTAAGAGAGTTTAGTGTATGTTCTACGACGGCTCCAACTCCTGTAAAGTCATCACTTAGCTCAGATGGTCGCAAAAATGGAACCTCTGCTCCATACTCTTTAGCAGTACGAGCAATCTCCTCGTCATCAGTGCTCACAATGACTCTATCAAAGAGTTTGGATTTTAGTGCAGTCTCGATACTATAGGCAATAAGTGGCTTAGAAAAAAAATCTTTTATATTTTTCCTAGGTATGCGTTTACTTCCACCTCGTGCTGGGATTATGGCTACACATCTAGGCATTTAAGACTTCAAGTAGTGAGTTTACAACATATTGTTGCTCATCCTCACTTAGTGTTGGATAGCAAGGGATTGATAAGCACTCTTTAGAGTATCTATCCATCATAGGAGTTTCTTCATCTCCATATCCTAGGCTTTTGTAGTAAGGCTGTTTGTTTATAGGTTTATAGTGTACTTGCACGCCTATCTTTTTTTCTCTCATCTTTTTAATAACTTCATCTTTAGAAATATCTAGTTTGCTAAAGTCGATTCTGACTACATACAAATGATAGAGTGAAGTCTTTGTAAAGCTATAGAGCGGTTTTACTATGGTATTTTGAAATGCTTTATCATATCTTTTTGCGATGGACTGTCTTTTATCTATGAAAGAGTATAGCTTTTTAATCTGTGAGAGTCCAAGAGTAGAGCTGATATCGCTAAGGCGGTAGTTAAATCCTAAGTCTAGCATCTGATGCTTATCATCTTGACCATGATTTCTTAACATTTTTATCTTTTCATATAGTGCTTTGTCATTTGTAACTACCGCACCACCCTCACCTGTAGTTATATGTTTAACTGGATGAAATGAAAAAATGGATATATCACTATATGTTAGTTTTGCACCCATTGTGTGAGCATTGTCTTCAAGGATTTTAATATTATAAGTGTTTTTAAGGTGCTTGAGTCTTTTTTTATCTAAAATTTTGCCGGAGAAAGAAACAGCAAATATTGCTTTTATTGAGGTGTCTTTTTTTAAAATATCCTCACACATATCCAAATCTATGCTTCCATCTTCACAAATATCTACAAAAACAGGAGTAGCTTTCGCATAAAGAATACTGTTTGCTGTTGCGATAAAGCTGTTTGGAGTAGTTAAAACTCTATCACCTTCACAAAGCAGTGCTAGAGCGGACAAGTGCAAAGCTGCGGTTCCATTTGATACAGATACACAATACTTTGCATTTGAGATCTCATAGATCTCTCTCTCAAACTCATTTACTTTTAATCCAGTTGTTAAAAAGTCACTCTTTAGAGTCTCTATAAAGTTAGATAGGTCATCATCTTCGATAACTTGTTTTGAGTAGGGTATAAAATTCATTGGATATCTTTTATAATCTCTACGAGGCTATCTTCTCTAAGCCAAGAGTCATTATTGCCAGAATTATATTCAAAACCTTGAGGCACATTTAGCCCTATCTCGCCAAGTAAATTTTTAGTAAAATCTCTATTTGCACTAAACTGAATAGTAGGAGTAATGACATAGTGATCATCAAACTCTAGGGTTAGATGGCTATCATCCGCAGGGCACATAATCTCATGCAGTTTTTCACCAGGTCTTATACCTACTATATCATTTGGTAGATTTGGTGCCATAGCATTAGCTAGATCTATTATCTTCATAGATGGTATTTTAGGTATAAAAATCTCTCCACCTTGCATCCTTCTAAAACTACTAAGAACAAAATTAACACCATCTTCAAGAGTTATAAAAAATCTTGTCATTTTGATATCTGTAATAGGTAGTTTTGTAGCACCATTGTCTAAAAGTTTTTTAAAGTATGGGATGACTGAACCTCGGCTAGCTATAACATTTCCATATCTAACAACTGAAAAGGATATATCTTGAGTACCTATTAGGTTGTTAGCTGCTACAAAAAGTTTATCAGACGCTAGTTTTGTTGCACCATAGAGGTTAACAGGATTTGCCGCTTTGTCCGTTGAGAGTGCTATAATTTTTTGCACCTTATTTTCAAGAGCAGCATCTATAACATTTTGTGCTCCATTGATGTTAGTTTTTATACACTCCATCGGGTTGTATTCTGCTATGGGAACATGCTTGAGTGCTGCTGCATGAATAACATAGTCAACATCTTTCATGGCTTTTTTTAGTCTGTCTGCATCTCTTACATCACCTATAAAAAACCTCATGCACCTATGTGTAAACTCTTGAGCCATCTCATACTGTTTTAGCTCATCTCTTGAGAAAATTATAATCTTATTTGGTTTATACTTTTTTAAAATTACTTGTGTGAATTTTTTTCCAAAACTACCTGTTCCACCAGTAATTAAGATATTTTTATCGTTTAGCATCTAATTTTATTTCGTTTCAGCATCTATCATCATTTGAAGGGATGAGAATTGGGAGTTAACCCTACTTATCATTGCATCATAAGCGGTAAATCTTTTTGTCATTATTTCATACCTTGCATCAAGTGATGCCTTTGCCGCTGCATGACTTTTAGACAAGTTTGTAGCTTCGCTCTTTAAATTATTTTCAAAATTACTAAGCTGATTTCCATATCCGGTATAACTTTTTAGTTTATCATCTATAGTTGTAAAAATACCATCTACTCTGTTTCCCTCACTGTCGATACTTCCAGTAAAAAATTCCTCTACCCCATCAGGATCTGATTTTATTTTTTCATCTAAAGTTGCTTTGCTAAAGCTCATATGACCATTTCTATCTAAGTCTATGCCGTAATTTACCAAAGAATCACCATCTGAGCTAAGAGAAGTGATGGTTTTAGTTAAGTCCCTAGAGATAGACTTTACAAACGAGTCTCCGTTAAATATCCCCTCAGCACCAGTCTCTTTATCTTTTAAGGTCATATCGTGCAAGTTACTCATAAGTGTATTGTAACTATCTGTAAAGAGTTGTAGCTCATCGGCTACAACAGTAGTATCTTGTGAGATATCGACTAAAGAAAAATCTCCTTCCTCTTTTAGCTCAATATTTACACCAATTATAAGGTCACTTATTTCATTTGTAGATCTTTTAACTGTAATCCCATTGTATAAAAATTCTGAATCCCCAGCTGCTTGAATATTTTGATATCCATCAGGATTTGTGCCCGCATCATAAGCATCAAACATCCCACCTAATGTACCATTACCAATTGAACCATCATCAGTATCTTCTATGGTTATAGCTTGATTAGCACCAGTTTCCTTTGAAGAGAGCACAAGACTATACTTACCATCACCTGTTTGCAAGATAGAAGCTGAGATTCTAGCTCCAGCCTCATCAGTAATAGACTGAGCTAAACTCTCTAGTGTTGTAGTGTCATCATAGGCTATACCATAAGTTGATCCATCTATTGTTAGGTTTAAGACACCACTTTCCCCACTGCCGACCAAGGCCGATGATTTACCATCAAACTCTCCAAAGCTTGTTATGTCTTTTTTAGCAAGGGTTGTAGTCTCTAGTGTAAAAGATTCTACAGTTGCACCTGCATCCACCTCTACCTTTGCCTTACCACTACTTTCTACGGTTTTGTTATCAAAAATAGTATCAAAACTCAAAGCAGATGCATTCGCTTTAAAACTCTTCATAAGCGAATCTAGCAACTTATGAGCATCTTGTTTTTGGTTATTTTCAGTAATTTTGTTTTCTAAAGGCTTAACGATTCGAGCTTCATCAGCCTCTTTTAGCTGGTCGATAACATCTGCTGTTAAGACTCCCGAACCAATACCTAGTGAGCTAATACTTGAACCCATAATAAATCCTTTTTTATATAAAGTATAACACTATAATCGACTATACCCCAATTATGTTTAGAAAAAATTTAAAAGTATTCTTCTACACTTTATCTATCTAAACAAACAAATCGTCATCCAGAACTTGATTCAAGATACATTTTGATAATTCTTCAGAGCATTCTATTAACAAAACAGATGTAGTGCCGATATACTTTGCATGAAAGATATAAACGGTGGCAAGAAAGGACTAAATATGTATGGCAGCAACGCTCATAACACCTATGCACAAAATAATGTAGGCATAGAATCCCCAGCAAAACTTATAGAAATGTTGTACGAGGGTGTACTTCGTTTTAACGCTCAGGCAAAAAAAGCTATAAAAGATAAAGATGTTGAAAAAAAGGTCTATTGGACAAATCGTTCTATTGCTATAATAGTAGAGCTTCTCACTGTTTTAGACAGATCAGAAGGTAGTGTTGGTGCTTACTTAGATGGACTTTATAACTATCAAATTCAGCTTCTAACTACTGCAAGTTCACAGAGTGATTCAGACAAGCTTGATGAGGTTAGTAATGTCTTTAAAGGGCTTCTTGAAGCTTGGAGAGAGACTACTTAACATGTGGATAAATAAACTACAGATTGCCATTATAGAAAAAGATGCAGACAGCATAGATGCTTTAGTGCAAGAGGCTCCAAAGTTTGAAAATACAAAAGAGATAGAGCGTGCGATGTATCTTTTAAGAGAGGCGATGGAGCTCATCTATACTCTAAAGGATGAGACAGCTCTTACTATGAAACAACTCAAAAAAAATATTCGTTTCATAGAATCAACTCAGTCACAAACTCAAAACAGATTGGATGTTAAGTTTTAATTCTTAGTTGGTTTTTTCTTAGATATCCCAAAGTTTAAACTTCTTATAGTGTACTCACTCACAACCGCACCTTTTCTCAGTTGAAGTATGTGGGTGATGGCATCTGCTATATCTGATGCTAAGAGTCTCTCATCTTCTTTGCTACTTACATCAAAACGCAAATCATCATAAAAAGAACTTTTAGTCATATCTGGGTTTATGTTTACAACACTAAGCGAGCTTCTTCTTGTTTCTTCAAAAAGTGAGTCACCAAAAGCTCTTAGACCCGCTTTTGTAGCACTATAAACCCCTGCAAATTTACTAGACTTTATAGCTTCTATGGAGTTTATGTTTATAAGGTATCCACCGTTTGACTTTAGTGAGCGCAAAAGAGTATTTGATAAGAGCATTGCAGATGTTAGGTTTAAAAATGTCATATCTTTTATACTCTTAGCACTAAGCTCTTCATGAGGTTCAAACTTGCCAAATCCAGCACAATTTACCAAGATATAAACAGACTCACTCTTAAGTTGATCACAAACTATTTGAGTTGATATTTCATTTGAGAGATCAGCTCTGATGGCCTGAAAATCATCGCTACTAAACTCATCATCTTTTATACTTCTACTGATGCCAATAACACTAAACCCAAGCTGTAGAAGTCTTGAGCAAATTTCTTTGCCAATACCGCTACTAGCGCCACTGACTACTGCCTTTTTCTTCATCTCTTTGGTTTCTCTTTGTGAAGTAAAAAATGCGCATCATAAGCTAGTCTCATAACTCCGATGGTGTAGTTTGATGAACTATTATATCGCATGATTTTTTTAGCATACTCTCTAAAGTAGTCAAACTCTGATTTATCACAAGTAAAGCACTCCCTGCTTTTGTTGTGTTTGTTTTGTTTATAAACGAGAGAGACATTCTTATGCTCTCTTTCATGCTCAAAATCGTACCACTCTGCCTCTAACTTATCTATCTCTGGCATCTTACTCCAGTCTATAAGCGTGTTAAACTCTGCTTTTTTATTTAAGTAGTTGCTAGCTGAGACTATGGCGTCTTCCATCTTGGAGAGGTCTGCTACTTTAGACTTATAGCTATCCATATATATAAAGCTAAATGGCATAAACTGTGGGATACCAACCGCACCAGCATATGAACTTGCAAGATTACAAGACTCAGGTTCTACACCTTTTTTGTAGCAGTGTTTTATGATAGACTTCATATTGTTCTTGCCCATCTTAAGTAGCCACTCATCTCTTTTGGTTTTTACATCTATGTGGGTCACAATAGTGTTAAAGACTATAAAAGCATCATGAGTTGGCTTTATTTTACCAAGTCTTGTCTCTTTCATAAGTATAGCTGCGACAATTTCACGATTTACACCGTACTTTTTTTCACTGTGATCATAAACTTCGCTGTACTTTTTTAGATGTTCTACTATATCTGGGACATATTTTACTAAAACATTATTTGCTTTTTTCTCATTTTTTGTATGCGTTATGATGTGCTTAGGTTGGAGATATTTCCAACTTACTTCATCATACTTTTTGGTCTTAAAGTATGAGAGTAAAAACTTGTTAGCATACTGATATGAAACACCCTCTTTTATAAGTTGTTCACATACATCTTTGTAGTGTTTGTTTTTAAACTCACAGTTTGTATATTTTGCCCAGATGCTTGTGCTTAGTGTTAAAAGTAGTATTATTTTTATCATTTTATGTTCAGTTTCTCTATTCTCTCTACGGAGTCCATGATTCTCTCTACTGAAATATCCCCGTATTTTACAAGATGAAAGATAGTCTCAACCAACTCCTCTGGTGTGTTAGATGCTAACTGATTTGCAAAAAGAAGTACATCGACCCCTGCGTTTATACTATATAATATGGTGTCTTCTAAAGAGTAGTGTTTAGTGATGGCTGCCATCTGCAAGTCATCACTAATGATAACGCCTTTGTATCCAAGTTTTTCTCTTAGGAGTTTTGTATTTATCTTATATGAAAGAGTCGCAGGGAGTTTTAAGTCTAAAAATCTGTGAAAAATATGGGCAGTCATTATCATATCTACTTTGTTAGCTTCTATGAGCTTTCTGTAAGGCTCTAGCTCTTTTTTATCCCAAGTTCTTGTAACATCTACAAAACCCTGATGGGAGTCATCCAAAGATGAGCCATGACCTGGAAAGTGCTTTATAACAGAGATAACATTATGTTCTCTTAGAGAGTCCATAAAAATACCTGCATACTCACTAACTTTGTTCGTATCTGCCCCATAAGAACGCTCTAAGCCCACTATCACTTTGTTTTGTGGATTTAATGCAAGGTCGACAACAGGCGCAAAGTTACAGTTGATGCCATTGGTGTTTAGCATTTTAGAGAGTCTATCGTAACTCTTTTTTGCATCGTCTTTTGAGAGTTTTGAGACCTCTTTTGCGGATAAAAAAGCCTCAAATCCATCAGCCTCTTTTAATCTTGCAACTCTTCCTCCTTCTTGATCAACAGAGATAAGCAGAGGTTTTTTAGAAAAAGATTGCAGCTGAGTCGTTAGCTTCTTTAGCTGCTCTGGCGAGCTTATATTTTTTGTTTTATCTCTATCGTTGTAAAATTTATCAAACAAGATGACACCCAGCAAATCATAACGCACTATATCTTTTACAATCTGAGACTCTTTTGTAACACTACTCTCATCAAAGCCCACAACAAGCATGCGACCTATGAGTTGTTTTAGTTTTTCATCGCTTATCTCTTTAGCATCTAATGTCATGATACAAAGAAGAAGTATAAGTATATATTTCATTTTTTTGCCTTTTGTTTTAGTAGTCTATTTATATCATCTATCGCATTAAACACAAGAGACTTTGCAAACTCTTTTGTAATGTTTTGAGGTTCAAAGTGGTCTGAAACTATCTTAAATATATAGCTATTTTTTATACCTTTAGTAGCTTGTAAAAAACCATCTGACTCCATATCTACAAGAGTATAAATGCCCCTTTGTGAGATTTCATTATCTAGACAAGTTAGCTTATGCTTGCTTGCATCTACTAACTCGCCTATCTTAAAACTTTCATCTCCAGCGCATATTCCGACATTTAAGATTGTATCATCGTTTTGCATCTCTGAGACAACACGAGAAGCGACATCTTGCATATTTTGTTTTCCAACTCCACTAACCACAATAGTAACAGTTTCATTTTTTTTGCTCTTATCAAGTTTATATTTATCAACAAAAGCCTGCGCTTCACATTTTAAAGCACAGATTATATAAATCATCTTATTTCTCTCATAAAAAAGATTATAACAAAAAACTTTGCTATTGGTAAAAGTTTTGATATAATTTCATCGCTCTTCTTTAGACCTGTGCAATGGTGTTTTGAGACAATGTGTCAGGGTAGGAATACAGCAGCACACCTTAAAGCGTTATGTGCCGCAGTAATCTGGGGAAGGGCACTTTTTCATATACTTTTAAACAACTCCCACTTTATCATTTATCTATTAAACTCTAACAAAATTATAAGCCAAACAGGCGAAGCTCATCGTGGAGAATGCCATTGGTTAGCATTCCTAAAAGCCTCACTTCCGAAAGCCATGTTAAAGTTTTGAGTCGCTGGCTCCCATGCTCCGCGTGGGAGTCTATATATATAACTGTAACTCAAATATATATGAGTTCCTACGCAGAGCGTTGGAACTAGAGAAAAGCCACACAACTTTGTCAATCCTCTCTATATTTACTTATTCCACACGGTTGATTTGGTTTTGGTGGATTGTCCCTTAAGTATGTTAAGTCTTCTAGTGTTTGAGTGAGGACTCTTTTTTGTTGTAGTATTGGAAGCATTAAATTATCTTTTTCATTTAGAGGAATGCTCCAGTCTATTAGTATCTTTTGTACCTCGCCATCAAGCTCATCGAGGGCGTTTTGTATGTGTTTTATCGAATTCATAAAGCTATTGTAGCAAAATTTCAGACTTTTTTGGGTATAATCCCAGTTCCAAATTAAAAGGAGTCATCGATGCCAAAAATGAAATCGGTAAAAGGCGCTGTAAAGCGTTTTAAAGTTAAGAAAAATGGAACTGTTAAACGCGGAACTGCGTTTAGAAGCCATATCTTAACAAAACAAGACGCTAAAACTCGTCGTAAGCAAAACGCACCAAAAATTGTGTCAAAAGCTGATGAGGCAAATGTTAAGGCTATGATTAATTAATCAAAGATTAATTATCGTAAATCTCCAGTTATATAACTGGGCAAGACCACTAAAGAGGTGGCACCTTGATCGCAAGAAGCGGCTAGGTAAAGAAAAAGGAAAAATATGCCAAGAGTAAAAACAGGTGTTGTTCGTAGAAGAAGACACAAAAGAATATTAAAACTAGCAAAAGGTTTTTATAGCGGTCGCCGTAAACACTTTAGAAAAGCTAAAGAGCAAGTTGAGCGTTCATTAGTATATGCTCATCGTGATCGTAAACAAAAGAAAAGAGATTTTCGTAAACTATGGATCATCCGTATCAACGCGGCTGCTCGTTTAAATGGAATGAACTACTCTACATTTATGAACGGTATTCACAAGTCTGGCATCACACTTGACCGTAAAATTTTAGCTGATATGGCGATGAATGATGCAGCAGCATTTAGTGCAGTTGTAGACGCGTCAAAAGCAGCACTTAGTAAGTAGTTTTGCTAAAAACTTCTTGAGTTTTTTAGCTCAAGAAGTTTTAAACTTTGTGTAAAAAAAGTACAGAGTTGCCTTTTTCGTTATAGTAAATCCCAAGTGACGCACTTCTTGATAAAAAAACACCCCTTCCACTAAAAGACTTCACATCTCTAAAAATTTTACTTAGTATTTGAGTATCAAAGCCATCTCCTTCATCTTCTATCTTAGTGATGATAAAACTAAAAGAGTTATGCTCAATCTTGCTGATGGTTACCTCTATTTTTTTAGTGCAACCCTTTTGTAGTTCTATAAGAGTGTCTAAGTATCTATCTTCTTCTATAAGAGTATGTTTTTCTTGTGTATCTAAGGAGAGATTTCCATGCTCGTAAGCGTTCATAAAGAGCTCACTAAAGACGATACCCGCTCTATATATAAGATTGGTATCATCGGTCAAACTCTCCCACACTGCTCTATAGTACTCATTTGCTTCATCAATATCTTCTAAGGTTGTATTGAAATCTCTTTGAGATATTACACTCTCAATGCTATTGTTGATATCTGTAAACTCACACTCCATAAAAAACTTTGTTAGACTCTAAATTTACTAAGTTCATTTTGAAGTCTCTCTGAGTCACTTGAGAGTATTTCGACACTACTTTGAACTTCCGTTCTATGTTTAATATTTTCATTTGAGAGCTGTATAATCTCGTCCATATTCGCTATAAGCTCTTTTGTTTTTGTAGCAATATAAGTACTTTGGTGCATAACATTTGTTGACTTTTGAGATGTTACTAAAAGGTTCTCTTTTGTCTCTTGAGAGTTGCTTATTAGTTCTTGTGCTGAGCCAGAGATATGTTGCATATTCTCTGATGTTTTGTTTGTCTCTTCTGATATCTCTACAACATTTTGAGTTATAAGGTTTACATTTGCACTAATCTCACCAAGTGACTTTTGGGTTCTCTCGGCAAGTTTACGGACTTCATCAGCAACAACAGCAAAACCTCGTCCATGCTCGCCTGCACGTGCTGCTTCTATAGCGGCATTAAGAGCTAAAAGATTCGTTTGATCTGCTATATCTGAGATGATAGCAAGCACATCTTTGATGTTTTTAGCTTGTTCTGTAAGTGAAGATACTTTTTGAACTAAGTCTTCTTGTTGCTCGCTTCCCTCATCGATAGACTCAACCACATGGTCGAGTTTAGATATAAAGTTATCAAGAACGCTAAAAGTTTTGTTCAGATCTTCTGTAACTGTTATAGAAGCCTCTTCAACAGCGTCAAGCCTTTGTCCTACCTCTGAGACAAGAATATTTATGTTTGTAATTTTACCATCAGCTACTTCACCATTTTTAGTCAAATCTATAACAACATTGCCCAGTTTTTGACTTTGATCTATCGTAGCTAAAGATACAGACTTGGCTTCGTTTACACTCTCTTTAAAAGCTATTATCATAACATTTATAGCTCTTGAGATTTGAGATATCTCATCTTTGCCCTCAACTATAATATCGCAAGTCAAATCAAGATTATCAGAGACGCAACGAATCTTCTCTAGCGAACTTTTAACACTTCTGTTTATGCCTCTTGAGATTAAAAAAATGATAAAAAATATCACAATTGCAAAAGCACTATAACTAGCAAGTGTTGTAATCACAACTCTTTTTGAAGCTGCTTCTACTTCCTCAAGGAGCTTTGTATTTAGCTTTGCTAGTTCATCATCTACCTCTTTTAAAAGGTTTATTTTATTAGTAATTGTCTCAAACCATTTAACACTATCAACTCCAAAACCACCCTCAAATGCTCTTGATTTTGCTATTTGACGCATCTTATTTACTTCATCAACCACGCTTGATTTCATTTTAGTCTCATAAAAATCTTTTGAAGAGTCCGTAGCCATTGCTAAAAAAGAGTCTAGATATGCATCTTGTTCTGCAACTAAGGTCATCCACTTAGCAAACATCTCATCGCCAAACTTATCTGCTGCAAAAGTAGCACTAAGAACCGCTCGCTCTACACCAGCTCGCTCTTTTGATTTTAAAAAATTAGTATAAGCATCAAGTGCTTTTACAAGCTCTTGTGTACTAGCGAGTTTTGCACTAAGTGCTATGACGTTTAAAATCTTAGCATTCATATTTGTATAGTAAGCCACTACATCTTTAGTGCTAATCTCTAGAGATTCTACTTTTGAGCGAATTTTCTCAATTTTACTCATATCTTCGTTAAAGTTTGTTATCTCTTCTTGAAGAGATTTTGGAAATGAAGCAAAATCGAGACTAGATGCATAAGCACTAAGTTCTTTATTTCTTTTTGTAGTTAGTGCTCTTTGTTTTGGCAATATATCTGTAAATTTTGTACCTTTAGAGCCTATATATCCAGCACTTGCACCTCTCTCTTTTTGTGTTTCATGTATAAGCAGTGAGAGTTTTTGAGAGAGTATGTTTAGCTCTTTAGCCTGTTCTAATACACTCTTTTCTTGCATAGCTTTAATAGCAGATAAAGCTATGATAATAAGAGCAAAAGATATGACTATAGTAGCAATGAGGTTTAGTTTAAACTTTATGCTCATACTAAGCCTTTCTTGCCTTAAAAACTGAGGTTAGGTTAAGGTCATCTATGAGGTTTAGTAGCTGCTCATTTCCTACGCGCATATCTATATTTATCTTATCTTTTAGAACTAGCTTGTTAAAGTATCCAATAACAGAAGATGTAATAGAGAGAGAATCAACTATGTTTATAGTTATACTTTTATGATCAGCAACAACGCCATCAACTAAGCTCTTGATTTGAGAAAAATCACTTATGCTTTTTATATTTCCAGTAATATCGATAGTGTTTGCAGATGATGTTATCTCCATCTTAAATCTCCTTGTTTTTAAGTCTATAGTTTATAATGATAAGCTTTAATTTATCATGAATCCTTGATCCTAAGCATCCACTCCTTCATCTTCTTCTCATATCCAACATCTTTTAAATCTACAAACTTCAGAGGTTTTGATAAGTAGTCTTGTTTTACATAACCACCAAAGTCATGCGGATACAGATAGCCGATATTTTTTTGAGTAATGTTTTTTGGGATTTCAAGCATCAGACCATCATTTATAGCTTGCTCGGCTTTGTTTATGGCTAAGTATGCAGAGTTTGATTTTGGAGATGCACAGAGGTAGATGACAGCTTGAGCTAAGATGATTTTAGCTTCAGGATAGCCGATTTGTGAGACACTTGTGAGAGTTGAAGTTGTGAGTGTTAGTGCTTGAGGATTTGCATTTCCTACATCTTCACTAGCAAGGATTACAAGTCTTCTCGCTATAAAAGCAGCACTCTCCCCACCATCTATAAGTCTAGCTAAGTAGTAGATGGCAGCATCTGCATCAGAACCTCTGATGGACTTAATAAGAGCGCTCGTTAAGTCATAATGAACACCAGCCTCACTGCTTCCAACACTCAATGCATTTGGTCTAAGCGACTTTAGAAGCTCTAGAGTAATATGAGTTTTGATGCTTGATGCAAACTCTAAAAGCTTTAGCATCGAGCGAGCATCACCTCCGCTACTAGCAACTAGATACTCGCTTGCATCTTCATCAATCGCTAGTCCTGCGTGCTTTATGGCTTTTTCTAAGAGTTTGAGTAGTGAAGAGTTTTCTATGTATTTTAACTCAAAGAGCATAGAACGAGAGCGAATGGCAGAGGTTAGAGAGAAAAAAGGATTCTCTGTTGAAGCGCCCATGATAAGAACTGTGTTGTTTTCCATCACCGGAAGTAATACTTCTTGTTGATTTTTTGACAAACGATGCACTTCATCTATAAAAATCAGTGGCTTTTGTAGAGTATTTTTATACTGCTCAAAAATCTTTCTTAATTGTTCTACTTTTAGCGAAGTAGCATTAAACTCATAAAAAGGTAACTCCATTTTTTTAGAAATTATCCTAGCAATAGAAGTCTTTCCACACCCAGCAGGACCATAAAAAAAACTATGACCAAGAGAGAGCTTTTCACACAAAATTCTAAGTGGGGCATCTTTGTCGCTTAAATGCTCTTGACCCATTAACTCATCAAAAGAACTAGGCCTTAGAAGATGCGTAAAGTCCACTTTATTTTGCTCGCTCTTTTTCTTTTTTCTTTACTTCTTTCATAAAGGTGTAGAGTGCAGAGTACTCGCTTCTTGAGAGAAATCTAACTTTTCCTGTTGGGAGATTGTTAAGTTCTATCTCTGCAAAGCTTACTCTTTTTAAGTCTGCAACCTCTGCTCCAAAGTGAGCAAAAAATCTTCTTATCTCTCTGTTTTGACCCTCAGCTATGGCAATTTTTAAGACAGAATAGTTTTGCTCACTCTTATGAATCTTATAACCTATAAAAGGTGAAAAAGTCATGCTTGTTATCTTAGAGTGAGAGTGTCCACCCGCGGTTGCATCGCTTAACTCTAAACCGTTCATCATCGCATCTTCCATCTCTTTTGTGATAGGACCTTTGATTTTCACCTTATAAACTCTCTCAAGGTTTGAGTTCATAAGCGCTGATGCAACCTTTGAAGCATCTGTAAGGAGCAAAAGCCCCTCAGTTGCAAAGTCAAGTCTTCCGATGGGAACAAAGTGCTTGTACTTTTTCTCTAGTGAGTCATAGATAGTTTTTCGCCCTCGTGGGTCACTCTTAGTTACAAGCTCACCTTTTGGTTTGTTGTAGACTATAACCGTGTATTTGTCTCGTGTAGTAATCTGTTTTCCACTTACATAGACGATATCTTCGCCCTCAACAACTTGAGTAGCTGGGTTGTCAACTATCTCGCCGTTTATTCTTACATAACCATCTTGAATGGCCTTGTCTGCCTCACGGCGAGAGTAGCTTGAGTGGTGTGCAATGTATTTATTTAGTCTCATCTTTACGAGATTCCTTTTTCTATAAGCGTGTGAATGTGTAGTACGCCTTTTATCTTTTTATTTTTGTTTGTTACTACTAAGAGTTGTATCTTCATCTCTTCGATAAGCACAAGAGCTTCACTTGCTAATATATCTTCATCATCAAGAGTTTTTGGACTCATTGTTGCGTACTTTAAGATGTTGTCTTCTAGTGAGAAATCATCCTCTAAAAGAGCGCGACGAATGTCGCCATCACTTACAAGTGCTATGAGTTTGTTCTTATCATCTACTATAAGAACGGTACCTAGTCTTCCTTGTGAGATCTCGACTATAGCGTCTTTTACTTTTGTATCTTTTTTGATGATAGGGAGGTTATCTTGTCTCATAAGGTCTTTGACTTTTATAAAAAGCTTTTTACCTAATGCACCACCTGGATGAAAAGACGCAAAGTCACTCTTTTGAAAGCCTCTTGCTCTCATTAAGCAAACTGCTAGAGCATCCCCTAAAGCTAAAGTCAGAGTTGTGGAACTTGTAGGCGCACTATCAAGTGGGCAAGCCTCTTTTTTTACAACTACATCTATCACAGCATCGCTATATTTTGCTAAGGTTGAATTTCTATCTCTTGTCATCCCGATAAGTGGAGTTTCAAACCTTCTAACATGCGGAAGTATCGAGCTTAATTCTTCACTCTCTCCACTATAACTAATGGCTAGAACAACATCATCTCTGCTAATCACACCCAAATCACCATGAAGTGCTTCTGTAGGGTGTAAGAAAAAACTAGGAGTTCCAGTAGATGCAAATGTTGCAGCTATTTTTGCTCCTATGAGTCCGCTCTTTCCAACGCCCGTTACTATAAGTTTTCCTTTACAGGCAAGTATAGTCTCAACAGCTCTGACAAAGTCATCAGTGATGTTTTTTGAAGCATCTAGTAGTGTAAGGGCCTCTATGTTTAAAGTCTCTTGTGCAATCTCTTTATAATTCATAGTGCGATTATATCGTTTTTAGCTTCATATGTGTATAATTCTTGTATGAAAAAAATAGTGATTTTGTTTAGTGGTGATGGTTTTAACGCCCAAAATATTGTAAGAAAAATGCACAACAAAAAATGTGAAGTGGTTTGTGGAATCTCAAATAAACGAGATGCAAAAGGACTTTTAAAACTCCAAGATTTAGGCATAAAAACAGAGGTCTTAGAGCATGCTGGATATGATTCAAGAGAGAGTTTTGATAAAGAGCTTATTAAACTCATAAACAAACACGAGCCCGACTTAGTAGTCCTTAGTGGCTTTATGAGGATCCTAAGCTCTGTCTTTACCTCAAACATAAAAGCGATAAATCTTCATCCATCTCTTCTTCCAAAATACAAAGGTGCAAAAGCGATAGAGCAGAGCTATTTGAGCCAAGACAAAGAGTGTGGAGTAAGTGTACATCATGTAAATGGCGAACTTGACGGTGGGGAGATTATTTTGCAGAAGAGTTTTCTAAGATGCAAAGATGAAACTATGGAGAGTTTTACCCAAAAGATAAAAGAACTTGAATACTCCATCATGCCAGAGGCGATAGAGAGGGTTTTGGATGCAAAGAGTTTTTGACGAAGTGGCATCTCTTGATGAGAGATGCTACAAGAAATTCGGACTCAGTGAAGATTTGCTGATGGAACATGCGGCAGAGGGGATGGCTTCTTACATAAGAGAGAATTTTAAAAGAGATGCAAAGGTCATTATAGTTTGTGGAAGTGGTAACAATGGAGCAGATGGCATCACACTTGCAAGACTTTTGCACGGAGATTATGAGGCTTGCATCTACTATGCAAAGAGGCCAAAATCAGAGATGGCACAACTGCAAAAAAAACGATGTGATGCTATTGGCGTTAAAGTTATAGACTCACTAGAGAGATGCGAGGTTTTAGTAGAGTCCATAGTTGGAACTGGTTTTAGCGGAGAGTTTAGTGATGAGTTAAAGAGTCTAATCTCCCAGATGAATGAAAATAGTGCTTTTAAAATAGCTTGTGATGTTCCATCTATCGGTTTTTACGCTGATGTAACTCTTACTATGGGAGCCTTAAAAAAGTCTATGTTTTTAGATTCGCAAAAAGAGTTTGTAGGAGAGATAAGAGTTTTAGATTTGGGAGTCTCAAGAAATATCTATGAGACGGACCCATCGTGGCATCTACTTGACTTTGAAGATATGCTTTTACCAAATAGAGAGAAGAAAAACACTCACAAAGGAAGTTTTGGACATCTAGTACTTGCTTGTGGGCAAAAGAGTGGAGCTAGCATCTTAAGTGCAAAAGCAGCTCTTAGGTTTGGAGCTGGTTTAGTAACTCTTATGGGTTATGAAAACACACAAATCCCACACACTATAATGTACTCACACGCTATGCCATACAATGCAACTGCACTAGCTTTGGGAATGGGTTTGGGAGATGAGTTTAGTGACATAGAACTTAGTGAATTTTTAGACAATTTCTTGCCTCTTATAGCAGACGCGGATGTTTTTCATATGGAGATTATAAAAGAGATACTAAAAAGAGATAAGATAGTTTTAACTCCACATGCCAAAGAGTTTGTAGCACTGCTAAAGAGAGTCGGCTTAGCAGATATAAGTGTAGATGAGCTTCAAAGTGAGCGATTTTTTTATGTTGAGCTTTTTACTAAAGAGTATCCTCATGCAACACTTATCTTAAAAGGCGCAAATGTTATCATCGCCAAGGGTGATGAGTTTTTTATAAATCCACACGGCACATCAGCACTTGCAAAGGGTGGAAGCGGAGATGTTTTAAGTGGACTCGTAGGAGCACTTCTAGCTCAAGGCTACACACCACTTGAAGCTGCAAAGAGTGCATCTTTGGCACATACCGCCTTAGCACAAAGTTACAAAGGTGCTGATTTTTCTCTTACAGCGGATGATTTGATAGATGCAATAGGTAAGCTGTAAGAAAGTCTATGTTATAAATTTTCTCTAGTTCTAACGCTCTGCGTCGGAACTCATATATATCTGAGTTACAGTTATATATATAGACTTCCACGCGGAGCATGGGAGTCAGTTATAAGTACTAAGACAAAATAAAATTAAGGAAATAAACAAGATGGATAATATTTTAAAGATTGGAAAGTATGAGTTAGGTTCTCGTTTGATAGTGGGAAGCGGAAAATATAAAGATTTTGAGACTACAAAACAAGCAACTTTGGCATCTGGGAGTGAACTAATCACAGTAGCTGTTCGCCGCTTAAATATTACAAACCCAGACAAAGAGAACCTGCGTGACACATTTGCTGGCACAAACGTAAATTTCCTACCAAACTCCGCTGGATGTGTCACCGCCGAAGAAGCCATTACAACTTTTAGACTAACTCGCGAGGCTACAGGGATAGACCTGATAAAACTTGAAGTTATAGGCGATACAGAGAAGACTCTATACCCTGATGTTTTAGAGACTATCAAAGCTTGTGAGGTTCTCTCAAAAGAGGGTTTTACCATCATGGCATACACTTCTGATGACCCTATCATGGCTAAAAGACTTGAAGATGCGGGTGCTCACGCTATCATGCCGCTAGCTGCTCCTATTGGTTCTGGACTTGGGATTCAAAACCCTTATAATATCGTCTTTATCCGTGAAGCGGTAAGTGTACCAGTTATAGTAGATGCGGGGATAGGTTGTGCCTCAGATGCGGTCTATGCAATGGAACTTGGAGCTCATGGAGTTTTAACAAACTCAGCGATTGCCTGTGCACAAAACCCTATGATGATGGCAGAAGCTATGAAACATGCTATAGTTGCTGGTAGGATGAGTTATCTATCTGGTAGAATTGCAAAAAGACCTTATGCAACAGCATCAAGCCCAGTAGATGGAATGATTCAGTTTTAGTTAATTGAGTGCTCTGAACAATTATTAAGGTAGATCCTGAATCAAGTTCAGGATGACGGTTTGTTTGTTCAGGATGACGGTTTGTTTGTTCAGGATGACGCGTGTCCCGTCATTCCGTGCTTGACACGGAATCTAGTTTATAAATTAATCAGAAGGTTCAATTTACTAAAGGAGCAAACTCCTTTAGTAAGATAGCTTACTTAACAATGACTTTATTTCTACCTGCTTCTTTGGCCTCATAGAGTGCTTCATCAACTCTTTTTACAAATGACTCTTCACTCTCACCGTCTCTATACTCTGTAACACCAAGAGATATAGTGATCTTTCCAACAGTCTTAAAAACATGCTCTTGCACTCTAGTTCTTAGTTTTTCTCCAAGTACAGAAGCATGAGTAACAGATGTTGCTTGTAGTGTAATCATAAACTCTTCTCCACCCCATCTAGCAGCTATATCCCCTGTGCGAATAGTAGAAGTTATGATATTTGCTATATCTATAAGTACCTTATCTCCTGTGTCATGTCCATATGTATCATTTACCCTTTTAAAACGATCTATATCTAAAAATATTATAGAGAGTGGTGCTGAGATGGTGCTTGATAGTTCTATTGATTTTTTCAAAACTTCATTTAGTTTATTTCTATTAAAAAGATTTGTTAAAGCATCTGTAGAAGCCATATGTTCTAACTCTTTTATTTTGACATACTCATTTGTAATCTCATCAAATGTAATTAGATAGAGTGCTTTATCCTCTGTTTTTATCTCTTTTGCAGAAGGTCTAAAATATCTATATATACCTTTTTTTTCTATGCAAACTTTTAGATTTTTGCTATCTTGTTCTTTTACAAGATACTCTATCCAATGGATGCCATCATTATATGTTTGAATGAAGTTTTTATTATCTTCTACATACTCAAACAGATCAGACATGTATTCATAGTCTTTTTTAAATTCTTCTATAGAGGGATAGCCAGTAAAATCAAGCACCGTCTTGTTAGCATATATAACATCTTTACCATCTGCTAGCACTATAAAACTAGCGTCTATATCAATAATCTCTTGTAAGAGTTGCTTGGTGGACTCTATCTCTTTTGTTCTATGCTCTACTTCATCTTGGAGCTTTTGACTATATCTTAGTTGTTTAAAGATGAGTAAAAATACACTAAACAAGAAAATGACTACAAACACTTTCAACAGAACTACCCTAGTTTTTATAGATGAAGTAACTTTAGCATACTCTTTAGAGTCTAAACTAACACTTATCCCACCTCTAACATCACCGAGTTTATAGCCCTGATGTTTATGACAAGGAAGACAGTAGTTAGTTGTAACTAGTGCTCCCATATAGTTAAAATTAGAATCCTCCCCTATCTCATAGTACTCTTTTTCATCTGTTTTTTCAAAATATTTGAGCGCTCTCTCTTCAAAAGGTGTAGCTTTGTTGTCTGGGTTTATGAGCTTAAGACTCGTGATACGAAAACGAAAACCATCTATGTTGGAGATTTCAGACAGCTGTCTAGACATCCATGCAGGATTTATCTTTATAAGTGTAAGATTTTCATCAACTTTTAAAATATTGTCTCTTAAAAAAGGATTTGGTTTTTGACCCTCTTTGGGTATAGCATAAACCCCGCCATAACTTGCGTTCCATACTCTAGTGTTTACTTGGTCTTTAAAATGCGTTTGAGCTTGTTTTATAAGAATCTGCTTTTGAAGCTCTATATTTTTTTTACTAAAAACATCTATAAAATAAAAAGAAGTCAAAAGCGATACTATAAAAACAGCACCAAGCACTATGTATTTGTTAAATTTTGTCATTTGTGAATTATAACAAATAGTTAAGCTACTTCTTCTTAAACCTCAATCTTTTTAGATAGATGAGTCATAAGCAGAAGTTGTCCCATCCCCTCAAAAAATCTATCGACTCCCATATCTTTAGCATCTACTGACTTTTTAAGAGCACTATAAAAGACAAGCCTAGACTCCTCAGATGCACTCATGAATGTCTCTATAATGTAAGTAAAACTAAGTGTATGGATTTTTTCATTTACCTCAAAATCTATGGTAGAAGTCTCATCTATCCCTTCATCTATAAGAATCTGTTTGCATTTTTGCTCTAAGGTGTTTTTCATTAAATAATCTCCAGTAAAGAGAGTAAAAGTAGTATCATCGCCACAGGCGTTATATAGCGAAGTGAAAAGTACCAAACTTTAAATGCTACAACTCCAAACTGATGTTTTACAATAGACTCCACTCTTTGCTTCTCAACTGCAAAGCCAATAAAAAGGGCCATAACAAGTCCAGCAAGAGGTAACATGATGGAAGTGGCAATATGGTCCATCCAGTCGAAAAAGTTCCTACTTCCAAAGCTAAGCAACTCTTTGTAAGCATCTGTATTTGACAAAAGAGCAACTATACCAAAGAGATAAAAGAACAAGCCCATAGAGACAGATGCTCTTAATCTACTCCACTTAAACCTATCTATGAAGTACTCTATCATGGGCTCTACCAAAGAGACGGCAGATGTCAAGCCTGCAAAGGCAAGGGCTATAAAAAACAAAATTGCAAAAAAATTACCAATAATACCCATCTCAAAAAAAACAGTAGGCAAAGAGATAAAGACTAAACCTGGACCTTTAGCAGGGCTTGAGCCATACTCATACAAAAATGTAAAGAGCATCAGACCTGCAATGATGGCTATAACTGTGTCTAGTAGTGTTATCCAAATAGCATTTTGAACAAGATTTGAGTTTTTTGGCATAGACGCTGAATAAGTAAGAATAGCTCCCATACCAAGCGAGAGTGTAAAAAAGGCATGTCCAATAGCCGTGATAAATACTCCAGAGTCTATCTTATCCCATTTAGGAGCAAACATAAACTCTAAAGACTGTGAGAAAGCGTCGAGAGTAGTAGCGTAAGCAAACATCCCTAATATTATGATCATAAGTGTTGGCATTAGTAGTAGATTTAACCTCTGAATGCCTCCTTTGATGCCCTTTGTTAGTATATATGTAATGATCAAAAATACTAAAGTATGATAAAAGAGTTGAGTTGAAATATCTGAGTAAAGCATTGTTGTAAATGTGCTCTCAGCCTCCTGTATGGATGATGGAAGTGAGGTTGTAGAAGTTACAATGTAGTGCAATATCCAGCCGATGACCACTGAGTAAAAAGTCATGATAAAAAGCCCGGTCACACTTTGAAAACCAGCAAATTTCCAGATATTTTTATGTTTTGGTGCAAGAGATTCAAAAGAGCTTACACCATCTTTTCTTCCCATGTAACCTATAAGCATCTCGGATATAAGTATAGAAAAACCAATGAGCAAAACGGTTACTAAGTATATAAGAACAAATGCTCCACCGCCACTCTCACCTGCAATATATGGAAACTTCCAAATATTTCCAAGCCCAACAGCACTTCCCGCAGCTGCTAATATAAACCCTATTCTACTAAATCTTGCTATCTTCATATGTAAAAAACCCTTTAAAAGCAGACAATTATACTGCAAAAACCAATTATATAAAAGAAATGAGATAAAAGCATTGACATTTTAAAAGTAATTGACTATAATTTCGCCTCATTAATCAGCTACAAGATTGGTTAATGTACAAGTGTCGGGGTGTAGCTCAGTATGGTTAGAGTACCTGGTTTGGGACCAGGGGGCCGAAGGTTCGAGTCCTTTCACCCCGACCACTTTTATGTCTATGAAATTATGGTGAGATTAGCTCAGTTGGTTAGAGCACTGGTTTGTGGTGCCGGGGGTCGCGGGTTCGAATCCCGTATCTCACCCCACTATAATAAATATAAAAACTTTTAAATAAATAAAATGATAGTAGCGTCCGTGGCTCAACTGGATAGAGTTTCGGATTTCGGCTCCGAGGGTTATAGGTTCGAATCCTATCGGGCGTACCATTTATTTGAACGATAAATGAACAAAGTCCATTTATCTACGCTAGCCGCTTGGGCACTGAAGCTTTGGTTTTTAAGAAAAACCAAGAGTTATTTAAAAGCAAGAACAAATCCGTTTTGTTACGCTAGCCGCTTGGGCACTGAAGCTTTGGTTTTTAAGAAAAACCAAGAGTTATTTAAAAGCAAGAACAAATCCGTTTTGTTACGCTAGCCGCTTGGGCACTGAAGCTTTGGTTTTTAAGAAAAACCAAGAGTTATTTAAAAGCAAGAACAAATCCGTTTTACTAAGCTAGCCACTGAGGCACTAAAGCTTTTACTTTTAAAGTATAAAAATTAAAATTTCAGAAAACATGCCTCCTTAGCTCAGCTGGATAGAGCAACGCCCTTCTAAGGCGTAGGCCACACGTTCGAATCGTGTAGGGGGTACCATTTATTATGCTAGCCGCTAAGGCACTAAAGCTATGGTTTTTTAGAAAAAATCAAAATTAAAGTAAGATAAAGAAATATAAACTATAATTCTACTCTTATTAAAATAATCACATGCGGATGTGGTGAAATTGGTATACACGCCAGACTTAGGATCTGGTGCCGCAAGGCGTGGAGGTTCAAGTCCTCTCATCCGCACCATCCCTTAAATACGGGACTTCAAGAGATTTAACTCTCACTTTAAGAAAACTTAAAAATCAACTTTTTACTACTTTTTTACTACAACCCTGAGTCTTTAGCCAGTATAAATTTGTACTACTAATTTTTTTTCTTCAAAATAACTCTTCAATTTTCAAAGCCGATGATACAATATGAACCCCAATGAAATAATTTACTAAAAAATGACACCTTCTGAAAGACAAAAACCCTTTATTAACATCTGCCTAGATTTCTAATATTATTAGCCCGTTACAATTTGACTGTTTGAGCTTTCAAACCTTTTGCATAAATGAAAAACTCATACCAAAGATTATCAAGCTTTAACCTAGCAACTCTACTGCCTTTGATGATAGGTTCTTGATCGTGTTGAAGCTTATATTTTACTTCGATCAGTTTGCATATGCATCTTTAACACTAAAATCTGATGTTGCTGTTTTTTTGCCAACTTGAACTTTTACAGGCTTGCCAAATTCATCACGATAATTGATGTAATAAGAGATATCGCCATTTTTTAGTTCATTTATCCAAACACCTTCGTATTTGCCGCCTGCTGGTTTTAATGCCATATATAAAACCTTTTATTTAAACTTGATTATCTGGATGATAGCAAAGAAGAAATCTTTACTCCAAATCTCCAGCTCTTTTTCATCATATATAAAACGATGCACATCTTGTTTTGCTAATTCAATATCAAGTGTATCCACTCTTTTTTGTAGGAGGTTTACAAGAAGTTCTGGAGTATATAATTCTATCTCTTTGGGTAACTCTACTTCGGTATCTTGTAGAGCTTTACAGCTCTGAATTAAGCGAGTTGCTAGATGCGTTAAGTCTACTTGATATTTGTTTTGAATATACCAAACCATATCATACCAGTCACGCCCTTTTGGTCTATTTTGCCATCCACGACATAAAACGGCATGAAGCTTGCCCGCGAATAATGAAGAAGGCTTCATGCTTCTTACCATAAAAGGGGTAGGTGTTAAATGCAGTTTTTGCTCCTCTTGGAAGTTAAGAGGTGGCTCGGTATCTACTTCAAATTTAATTTTTAATAGTTTACCTGCATTAAAACTTTTGACAATATCCTCAGGAGCATTAATAGCAAGAAGGTGTTTAATTGTATTGCCTTTGATAAATGCAGATTGCACTGCACTTTGCTCTTTTACCTTTGTCTCAATTTGAGCTTCAAAACCATAAGTTTTTAGTGTTTGAAGTACAGCTTTTTCATATTTACTCAGATCAAATGATGGATCAGGTTTAAGTAGTGAAAAATCAAGATCTTCTGAAAACCTTGGCAGACCATATAGTATTCTAAGTGCAGTGTCACCATAAAATACTGCATGATTGAAAAAACTTGCATCACTTAGTGCGTATAAAACGATCTCTTGTAATATCTCTCGAAGAGCTTCATATGGATCGTCTTTTGAAAGATCATAATTTTGTAGCATTGCTGTAATGTGTGGATGTGTATTAGCCATCTTTTTGCCTTTTTTTAATTCTTGCTGTCATATCGCGTAATTTAGGCGAAGAATAGGCAAAAGAAATTTTCCATAAAAGTGTTGTATCTAGGTTTTCTAACTCTTTAAGTTCTATACGAAGATCATCTTCAAGATATTCTAATATCTCATCTTTTTTTATATCAGCAATTCTTTTATCAGCATAGACTTGATCACATAATGCTTTCTCAGCTGTTGCAATCATATAACCACCATCATGCTCATCATATTTCCAATCAATTCCTATAGAGTACGCATTTGATGGAATTTTTTTATAGCTAAATGTCCCTATATCTGTAGCGTATGTTTCAGGGCGATAGGTTGTAGCAGAAGTAACTGTATAGACTCTTTCTGGTATCAAACCGTGATAAGACAATGCATATTCATAGGAGACATAAGACGGTTTATGGATTATGTTCGCTATAGCGATAAGGTTCAAAGGGTAACTTCTATAATCTGCACCAAGAGCATAAACTCCTCTTTTGAGACGAATAAGTTCCCCTTTTTTAATCATACTGTTAATTTTTTTCGTAGGTTGGGCATATTCTTGTTCTAAGATAGGTTTTAGCATCTCAGCTGTAAAAACATTCAATCCGATAAGTTTTTTGAGTTGAACAATATTCATGTTGTTATTATACATTCTTAATTTAAATTAAGCAATAAATATATAAAAAAAGCATATTTAGTAACTTTATTGTTATTGTTAAGCTTAAATTTTTTTAATATGCACTGAATAGCTTTCATATCATATGACATAAAAGTTGTAGCAAATTTGAGGAGTAACAGTTACTTTCAAGTTTTTGCACATTAAAAAAAGATATAATTTTGTTAATGAGCCTTAGGTTCACCCGAAGATATAAGTAGGGATTGCCTCTCTCACTCTGTGATGATGATGCCTGAGGTATTGACACTTCAAACTCTTGAAATATTATTGTACAATCTTACTCATGAATTTACAAATCACACAAAAATTATCAGATAAGCTAAAACGAACACTTATTGATGTTGACTCATTGTCACATAATGATATAGATGTTTTTCATTGTAATCTTCTAAAATTTGGAAGATATAATTGTGTATTGATCACTAATAATAAAACTTTGTACTCATTTTTCTTGTTTGGATTAAAAGCTGACGATTTTAAACATTTTGAAGAGGTTGTGAGAGAAAGAGTATTTAAACTTTTAATAGAGAGTGGATTAGCTCAAAGTCAGTTTGAAAAAATCTTAGAAAGTATGGAAATAATCAACTACTCCAAAACTTCAAATAGAAGTGTTGTTGCTTCAATGAATGATATGAAAAGACAGATTGAAAGTTATTTAGAGATAGGCAATGATATATACGAAGTCAATAGAAAGTTAAATAAAACGCCCTATAAAGCTATTGGCTATAAGTATCCTGTAAAATTATTTAGTGAAATGTTAAAAAGCTAAATAATCCCGTAATATACCTAGTAATTTAACTCGTAAAGATAATGATTTAATAAATTAATTGATGCATTTAAAAACCAATATTTAAGGACTCTAGCTGAATTTATTTCTCATAATTTATCTCGTAAAAGTTGCAATAAAATAGAGAAAATAAATATAATGACATCAAGGATGGATAAAATGTTAATATCTCCAATTATGCCTTATAATTTAAAAGGACAGATAAAGCCAGAATTATTAGAGCTTGCAGAAAAAGTTTGTATAGAAAGTGCAAAGATTGCAAGTGGATATAACCAATATGTTGTAAATGCTTTTAGGGATGTTTTGCGGATTACAAACAGCTACTATTCAAACAGAATCGAAGCTCAAAGTACACACCCTATAGATATTGAAAAAGCTATGCTGAAACAATTCTCAGATGATTCAAAAGAAAAGGCACTGCAAGAACTTTCAGTTGCACATATCAAAACACAAGAGTTTGTTGAAGGCTACTCTATAGAGCATAGTGTAATTGATAGAAACTTTATAAAAGAGATTCATCGACTGTTTTACTCTAGTGAAGGCATGGAAAAATTTACAAAACTAGAAAAAGAAAATGAACTCATAGAGATGATACCCGGTGAGTTCAGAAACAGAGATGTTAAAGTAGCAAATCATATCGCACCTGCTTATGATGTAATAGATACAGTTTTTAACTATTATGAAAAAGAGTATAGCTCAGCATATACTAGCTCCACAAAAGCAATAAAACTACTTGCTGCACTTAGTTCTCATCATCGCTTAGTGTATCTTCACCCTTTCTTAGACGGAAACGGAAGGGTTTCAAGACTGCATCTTGATGCAATGTTCTGGAATATGAAGCTTGAAGGTTACGGGCTGTGGAATATATCAAGAGGACTAGCAAGGGATGTTAAAGAATACCAAACACACCTGTCTTATGCAGATATGAAGCAACAAGGTGCAACTGATGGTAGAGGTGAATTATCACTTAGAGGGCTTGAGGGCTATTTGAAATATATGCTTGAGATATCATTGGACCAAATTGAATTTATGGGATATAGTTTGCGACTTGATCAGCTCAATGAAAAAATCAGAAAATTTGTAAGATTTTCGCAAGAGGGGATGTTTCATAAAAGAGAACCTCTCCCTAAATATTCTGAACTACTGTTTTCTCATCTATTGTTAAATGGTGAACTAGAAAGAAAGTATGTGCCTTTGGCCATAGGCAAAAGTATAAGTACCGCAACAAAACTCGTAAGCACTCTAACGAAAATGGGCTATCTAGAAAGTGAACATAGTAAAGCACCACTTCGATTGAAAGTAAATTCGTTCTTTGCTTCGCAGATAATTCCGGAGCTTATTCCCCAAAAAGTAGATTGATGGTTTTTCTAAAATCATATTTTTACTACAGTTTTTACTACAAAATTTGAAAAACAATGAAAATTTAAAACCTTTTATAAATCCCTAAATATAGGGATTTTGAAAGGAAATGAAACAGTTTAAGAAAAGATGAAAAACACTAAAAAATAGACTTAGGATCTGATGCCGCAAGGCGTGGAGGCTCAAGTCCTCTCATCCGCACCATCCCTTAAATACGAAACTTTAAGAGCTTTAGCTCTCCTTTTATTTATCTATTGCTTGTATATAGCACGCTATTGCGTAGCCGTGATTTAATCCTAGGGCTATACTTCCACCTCTCTCCTGAGTTATGTCTCCAGCTACAAAAAGTCCTTTAATATTTGTCTCATAATTCTCATCATGAACAGGTTTTCCATCTATCTCTTCTATACCAGACGCACTTAAAAAACCACTCGGAGTAGTCCCACCTATTGCAAACACTACTCTATCAAAGATCTCAGGCTCTATCTCTCTATATATAACTTTTACTCTGCCATCTACATCCTCAAGCCCATCTATGTTTATACCAAGTATTGGTCTTACCTCTTTGTGGATGATGGCATTTGCTATATTTGTCTGATTTGTAGGATTTGCTCGTCTGAATGTCTCTCTTCTATAGCAGATAGCTACATCATTTTTTTCACTCAAATCAACCGCATACTCAACCGCACTGTCTCCACCTCCGACTATAAGAATCTTCTCACCCTCACTGCAACTCTCAAGAGTATAAACTATCTTGTTTTTTATCCCCGGAGCAATTGGATACTTGGGTTTATTAACCTTTCCCATTCTACCAATAGTCACAACAACATTTTTAGCTCTAATCATTTTGCCAGCCATATTAACCTCAAAATAGTGCTCTTTTTTAATAATGGACTCAACCTCGACATGAGTTTGAAGCTCAACTGAGTGGCGATCTAGGAGCTGGTCAAAGAAGTCTAATGTGGTCTCTTTTGTGCCATCTACAAAGAACAGTCTGCCATCTAGCTCAACCTTTTGACCCTTCCAGTCTTTATCTACTCTTTTATTATCTTTGTAATATTTTCTGATCGTAGAGTTATGGTTTTGGTCTTTTTCTAGTAAGACTATATCTCTTATACCTTGCATATAGCTCTCAATAGCAGTCGCTATTCCCGCAGGACCCGCTCCTATTATCGCTAGATTATATAGATGACTCATTAAAACTCCTTATATTTGTAAAATATTTTAACATATTTTAGTTTGTTTGTTATATACTTAGAGAATGTATTATGTAATCAAAAAACAACACGCAACACCCTTATCTACTTTTATTGGTTTTCCTGTAAGAAAATTTATTGCCTCAAAAAATAGCGACAATGTTATCTTTGAGTTTCAAAAAGATGGCAAACCTCTTAGAAAGTGGGTTAAAAAAGAGGACATCATTCTTCTTACTGACAATAAAGAATATTATCAAAAAACCCTTAAACATTTTAGTGAGATTGAATCTACTCAAAAAAAGTTAGTTGAAGAAGCACAAGCACATCTAAAAAACTCTATGGAAACATTTACAGATACTATGCACACAGAGATGGACGAGTATGAAGAGTTAAGAGATAGCTCTGATGTTCCTTGTATGCTAAGACATCTATAAAAATATGCCTCGTATCGACAATGAAAGGTTTTACACCTCTGCTATAGAACTTCATGGAGTAAGCGCAAAGGGCGTAAACTGGAACTCAAGCGACTCTCAAAACCTAAGATTTAAAATCATCCTAGAACTACTTCCTTCAAATCTTGATGGGTTTTCTTTAGCTGATGCGGGCTGTGGCTTTGGAGATTTTTATCTATATGCAAAAAAAGAGGGTAGACTTCCAAAAAAGTACATTGCCATAGACTCCATCAAAGAGATGGTTAAAATTACAAAAGAGCGAACACAAACGAAAGCGATTTTAGCTGATATCTGTAAAGATTCACTACCAAGTGCCTCATACTATATTTGTAGTGGAGCTATGAACACATTAGAGCTTTTTGAAACGCATCTTTTTATCCAAAATTGCTACGCTTCAAGTGAGATAGGCTTTATCTTTAACATACTATATGGATCAAAAAAGAGCCAAACTTACAACTACCTAACGCTTGGTGATATAAAAATTATGGCATCAGAAATTGGGGTTAGAGAGGTTAAATTTAAAAAAAATTATATGAAAAATGATATAACTGTGGGGTTTTTTAAGTAGTGTCTGATTTTTTAGCGATTTCAAAAGGACTAGATGTAAAGAGGTTAAAAGTTATCTTTGATGGGGAACTTTACAAGCAAAAAGAGCTAAGAGAGATGCTAGGCTTTGTAGATTCTCTAAGTGATGAAGAGCTTATAATGGCTTCATATAAAAAGTGGGGAGTTAACTTTGTAAAGTATCTAGATGGTAGCTTTAGGATTGCCATCTATGATAAAAAAAAGCTATTTCTTTTTCGTGATAGATTTGGTCTCAAATCTCTCTTTTTTATGCAAAAAGATAAAACTCTTATCTTTGCATCTACTCTAAAACAACTCACTCCATATCTTGGGAGAGTTAGTATGAACAAAGATGCCCTGCTCTCTTATCTTTCATTTTTAGCACCAACATCTCCTTATACTTTTTTTGATGGCATCTATAAACTTGGCTCATCTGAGTATCTAATCTTTGATGGAGACAAGTATGAGACAAAGGAGTACTTCAATCTCTTAGATGCAGAGTCTAGCATCATCACAGATAGAGACGAAGCGATATATAAGCTAGAGAAAACTCTAAGAAAATCTATAGATGCAAGGCTAAATAGTGCAACGGCTTCTCTTCTCTCTGGAGGCATAGATAGTGCGACAATTTGTGCTTTTACAAAACAAAGAGGCGTTAATTTAGAGACCTATACAGTAGGCTACAAAGAGTTTGCTAAGTATGATGAGAGAGAAGCAGCAAGAGAGAGCGCTAAGCTTTTAGGCTTAAACAACATCGCTTTAGAGATATCTCAAAGTGAGTTTATAGATGCGAGTGAGATAGTTTTAGATGCCCTAGATGAGCCTTTAAATGACCCTGCGTCTATTCCTCTTTACTTACTTTTTGAGAAAATCAAGCGAGATGGACATAGTGTAGTTTTGAGCGGAGAGGGAAGTGATGAGCTTTTTTTGGGGTATAGACAATATTTTGAGTTTTTAGACATAGAGCAACTAAACAATCTTAAAAACAAAAACTGGCTAAAGAGATATTTTCGCTCAAACTACTCTAAAAATAGAGAGTGGGAGCACTATAAAAGAGTCTTTGATGACACCCTACTCTTTCGCACTTCAGGCGAATCTTTTACAGATTTGCAAAAAAATGCACTTTTAAAACAAAACATAAAAGATAACTACGCCCTAAAATATCTCTGCAAACATAGAGATAGGTTCATCGCATCCACTCACAAGGATGAGAGCCTTTGGTATAGTTTCATCGACCTAAAACACTTCCAAGCCGAGCATTTTTTAGCAAAACTAGGCCGTGTAAGTTCGGCACACTCTATAAAAACAAGAACTCCATTTTTAGACAACAACTTAGCCTCTTTAGCCTTTAACATCAGCCCTAAACTTCGATATGAAGATGGAGTTACAAAAGGGCTTTTAAAAGAGATTATGAAGCCATACTTAAATGAGAAAATTTTAAAAAGAAAGAAAAAAGGCTTCTCAAATCCTTTCCTAGAATATCTCATAAACTCTAAAAAAATCTCTCTTATAAAAGAGATCAACGCTCAAACAGGGATGTTTAAAACTAAAGAGTTAGATGAGTATATAGAGAGTGCCACAAAGAGCGGCTTTAAACAGCATATTTGGGGACTCTATGTTCTTAGTGTTTGGATTAAAAAGTGGTTACTCTAAATCTTCCTCGCACTTAAAAAGAGATAGTCTTTGCCAGTGATGACAACTCTATACTTTTTTTGTTGGAGATACTTTTTACAAAAGTGTATATCTTTTAAAACTAGACTCATCTCACTAAAGCTGTAGTTTGGTGCTTTTGCACCATAAATCATCTCGCCATCACACCATCTAGAATTTGGAAAACCAAGCACTATCGCACCGCCATCTTCAATAAAGTTTTGATAGATGTGCATAAACGAAGCGTTAAATCTTATGTTAGAACTTTGCAAGGTTCCTATAGAGATAAGCAAGTCAAACTTAGCTAAGTTTAGCCCATCAAGAGCGTTTATATCGTGGCAAATAAACTCAACATTTGGAGCACCTAACTCTTTTTTTGCGTACTCTATGACAGATGCACAGTAGTCAACTCCAACAAAACTCTTCTCATTAAACTGCTCTTCTCTTAGGAGTTGCTCTATAACTCTAAACTCATCGCCACGGTTTATGCCAAGATTTAAAACCCGTTTTTTACTCTCTATGCCAACAAACTCTAAAGCTTTTTTATAGTGATATAAAAAACTAAACTGCTTTGTTTTGTCAATACTAAAAAACTCACTACCAACGCCATACTTTTCACTGCTACTTTGTGACTTATGAAAAGAACTACTCTCATCGAGTTTAGAAAATCTCAAAACGATACTTTTCTCATCTTTTTGCAAAGCAAGGAGCATCTTTAAAAGAAATATCTGAGCCAAATCCACAAAAGATTTAAAGCCAAAAGAGTCCAAGTCACTCTCTAAAATCTCTACTTCAAGAATCTCTCTAGGCCTGAGAGAAAGAGACTCAAAAACCTCAAGAATCTCAAATGAACTCTTTGATTTTAAATCAATACTTAACATATTTACTACTTTTTAAATTGAACCCTCTGATTAATTTATAAACTAGATTCCGTGTCAAGCACGGAATGACGGGACGCGCGTCATCCTGAACAAACAAACCGTCATCTTGAACAAACAAACCGTCATCTTGAACAAACAAACCGTCATCCTGAACTTGATTCAGGATCTACCTTAATAATTGCTCAGAGCACTCAATTATTTTAATATCTCGCAATTATACTTTAACTCATCTGTTTTTACTAATGTTTTAAAACTTAGTGTAAACTACGCAAAAAGGAAAAAATTTATGAGAGAAGTTACTATTTGGTATAACCCAAGTTGTTCAAAATGTCGTGAGGCGTTGGCTATTTTAATGAATAGCACATACGAGGTTCAAGCTGTTAATTACCTAGAGACAATTCCTACAAAAGATGAAATCACAACCGCACTTACCATGCTTGGGATGAATCCTAGAGAGCTTATGAGAACAAAAGAAGATATCTATAGTGAGTTAAATCTAAAAGATGAAGATGATTATGACAAACTTGTGGATGCCATGATAAAGCACCCTATTCTTATAGAGAGACCTGTGATTTTTAAAGAATCTAAAGCCATTATAGGGCGACCAACTTCCATTATTGATAAGTTTTTACAGGCTTAACTATTTATATATTTTTGAGATGCCAAGGTTTTTTAAAGTGAGGTTTTTAAGAACGCTAAATAATAGCATTCTCCACGATGAGCTTTGCCTTTTACAACTTAAAAGTTTGTCAAGGTTTTAAATCTCTAGCTGTCGCTCTTTTTAGCCTTTTTCACAAAAGCACAATCTCCGCTTGAGTAAGGACAAGTTTTTACTATGCTCATCTCAAAATGCTCTTCTTCTATACCCTCTTGTTTTCTATCATAATGACGCATCGCTGCACGAAATGCTGTTAGGATGATGTTTGCACTATCTTGATGCTGGGTTGAGATATGCTCAACTTGTTCACCCTCTGGTTTACTTGTATCTACTTTTGGCTTTTCTAAATTTGCATATGACTCTTTTAGATCCTCCTCAAGTCCAAAAACCGTAACTAAAACATTTGCTATTGAGTCTCCCTTTATCATCTCACTAAGAAGCGAACCTAGTGTAGCCGTATCATGGCTTGTGGAGTTGGTTCCAAACTTTACATCTTGTATGTGAGAACTATCTCTTTTTAAGTACATGATGGCGTATGTTTGTGTAGCATTATCTATACCGATACCGACACAATCAGGATCTTGCATCTCCCCATAGTTTTGGGGTTGAAGCATATGTCTTCCTATCTCAGTCTCTAGTTCTTGTTGTTCTTTGTCTTTCATCTTTTACCTCTACAATAGTTGATGGGAGTTTTTCTATACTCACACCGTTGTCTTTTAAAAACTTTGAAATAACTTCTGAATGAGTATGCTCATACTCTTTTGCATAAACTATTCTTTTTATCCCACTCGCTATAAGATTTTTACTACACTCACTACAAGGCTCTAGTGTCACATAGATAGTAGCACCTTCTATAGATATACCCTTTCTAGCCGCCCAGATGATAGCATTCATCTCTGCATGAATCTCATAAGTCTTTGACCACTCATGATGCTCTTTTGTGTACTCATCTTCCCAATGATCACAACAGTTTGTAAATCCAGCTGGAGTTCCATTGTAGCCAGTACTCAGTATCCTGCCATCTTTTACAATAACTGCACCAACTCGCTTTGAAACACATTTTGAGGCAGTTGAAATCTCGGTTGCTATGTTTATAAAGTTCTCATCACTCAACATTTCTAATCATCTTTATATCAGCATTATGGCGAAGTCTTGCAAAGTAGTTACCCAAAACCTGCTCTCTTTGCTCTGCCATCATCATATTTATAACTTTGTTTTTCACACTCTCTATATTTGCTTCTTTTGGTGGTTCAATCTCTTTAATGTAAAAACTAGCATACGCACCCTTTCCATTTGGAACTATAGGTGTAAAGCTGTTTAATGGTGTTTTTTCTAAAAGCTGTGCTAACTCTGGAGCAATTCTGTCGTATGGAAGATTTTGCTCAGTACTTGTAATATCAGGAGAGTGAAACATTGGATTGTCTATTTTTTCTTGGAGTCTTTGTTTGCTCTTTGCATTATATATTACAACATTAAAACCGCTTGGATGTATAAATGACTCTTTGTGAAGCTTGTAGTAACTCTCTATCTCATCATCACTTGGCTCATCTACAACACTATATGCGATGGATGAGTATAGTTTTTGAGACAAAAGTTTCTCTTTTACTTTTTCTTTTAGCTCGAGAGATGTTAAGCCATTGGACTCTCTGATGGCTTCATAAAATTCACTCACATTTAGACCATTTCTTGCTGCTGATTTTTTGATATCATCATAAACCTCACTACTGCTAACTGTGATCTTTCTCTCATCGACCTCTTGAAGCTCTAGTGTTTTTCTTATAAGAGCATCAGTAGCTGCCGTTTCATCAACCTTTGAGAGCTTCATCTCTTTTTTTATGTCTAAAAGAGTTATTGCCTTGCCTTTTACTACGACTGCTACACCATCTATCATTTTAGCCTCTAATGATAAAGCTAATAAAATTGTTAAAACTATTTTTTGCATCTATTGTCCTGTTTATTAAAGAAGTAATTTTATCTATTTTTAGCCAATACTTCTATAAAGAAGCTTCAATTTCTAGACTTTTACCATCTTTTAACAAAAAACTCTCTAAAATTTCATTACTAAACTACTTATAATAAAAGGCTCTTTAATGGTTGTTACTCGTTTTGCTCCATCTCCTACAGGTTATCTTCATATTGGTGGTTTAAGAACCGCCCTCTTTTCCTATCTTTGGGCTAAAAAAAATGGTGGAAAGTTTCTTCTTCGCATAGAAGATACAGATAAGGCAAGAAATTCACAAGAGGCAACAGATGCTATTCTTAAGGCTTTTGACTGGCTAGGTCTAACCCACGATGGAGAAATAGTCTATCAATCACAAAGAGATGAAATATATGCTAAGTACATACAACAACTTTTAGATGAGAAAAAAGCATATAGATGTTACATGTCAAAAGATGAGTTAACAGAGCTTCGCCAAACTCAGATGGCAAACAAGCAAAGAGCAATGTATGATGGAAGATATCGAGACTTTGATGGAGAGCCACCAAAGGGAGTTGAACCAGTTATCCGTATAAAAGCACCTCAAAACACAGAGATCTTAGTTCGTGATGGAGTTAAGGGTGATGTTAGTTTTCAAGCAAATGATATACTAGATGATTTTGTAATAGCAAGGGCTGATGGCTCACCTACTTACAACTTTGTTGTAGCAGTAGATGACCACCTTATGGGAGTAAATGAAGTTATCCGTGGGGATGACCACCTCTCAAACACTCCAAAGCAGATAGTTATCTATGAAGCTTTAGGCTTTGAGATCCCAAAGTTTTATCATGTACCTATGATACACAACTCAGAGGGTAAAAAACTCTCAAAAAGGGATGGAGCTACTGATGTTATGGAGTACAAAAAGATGGGCTACACTCCTGAGGCACTTCTAAACTTTTTAGTTCGCCTAGGTTGGAGTCATGGAGATCAAGAAATATTTAGTATGGATGAGATGATATCCCATTTTAACCCAAAAGATATAAACAAGTCAGCATCCATCTACAACACTCAAAAGCTTGATTGGCTAAGCTCACATTACCTTAAAAATAGTTCTAACAAAGAGCTAGCAGAGCTACTGAGTGAGTTTGACTTGGTTTTGACTTCACATGATAAAAAAGAGATTTTACTAGATGCTATAAAAGAGCGGGCAAAGACATTAAAAGAGATGGCGGAGTTAACTAAAGAGATTTTAGCAACCCCTAGAGTTTATGATGAAAAAGCTGTAAAAAAAGCCTTTAAAGATGGTTCAACAGATATTTTAAACGCATTTGCTCTAAAGCTTCAAAACTCAGATGAACTGCATCTGCCTAGTGATTATCATGATGCAATGCAAGAAGTAGTGAGTGAAATGGAGATTGGTTTTGGCAAGATTGGTCAGCCTCTTCGCGTCGCACTCTTAGGAAAGATGAGCGGTCCAGGACTAGATGAAGTGATGGCAATAATTGGCAAGGATGAGACAATATTGAGGATTGCAAACGCTATCACTGCAAACTCATAAAAAACTTTATTTATTAAAATAGATCTCATTGATATACTATTATAAGTAATAAAGAAGTATTATTGCTTTATGGAACTAATAATAGAATTTTTCTCAGCCTTGTATAACCTTAGCAATGCAATGGCTCTTTATATCATATTTGGTCTTGCTATTGCAGGGATTATGCACGAACTTGTGCCTGAAACACTTGTTACTAAGCATCTTGGGAGTGAGAGTATCGGTTCAGTTATAAAGTCCACTATCTTTGGCATTCCGCTTCCTGTGTGCTCATGCGGTGTTATACCTTTGGCATCTAGCATCAAAAAAAGTGGGGCTAGCAAAGGTGCGACTCTCTCATTTTTAATCTCTACACCCATAACAGGCGTTGATTCCATTCTTGCTACTTATGGTATGTTTGGCTGGATTTTTACACTCTACAGAGTTATAACTTCTATGATTATAGCTATGCTAGCGGGAATACTTACAAATATTTTTGACAAAGAGATCATTAACGAAAAAGTTGTAGAAGAAAAAAAAGATAGCTGCTGTTCCTCTAGTAATTGTTCAAATGAAAGTGAAGTTAAACAAAAATTTTCATTTAAAAAAGCAATAGAATATGCGTTCGTAAATCTTCTTAGTGACATTGCGAAACCGCTTTTATGGGGTCTTATTATTGGAGCTATTATTACTATCTCTATTCCTGAAAATCTTAGTGCCATTCTCATAGAGTATTCATGGCTTTCATATATCATTACTATTGCTATTGCTGTACCAATGTATGTTTGTGCAACTGCATCCCTGCCTATAGCTGCTGCGCTTATGCTAAGTGGAGTCAGTGCGGGAGCTGCTTTTGTATTTTTAAGTGCAGGACCTGCTACAAATACAGTGACTATCGGTGTAGTTAAAAAGATGCTAGGAACTAAATCTCTTTATATCTATCTTGGGACTATCATCTTTGGAAGTGTTATTTTTGGCTTAGGACTTGATTTTGTATTTGATATCAACTCTATAGATACAAAATCTTTAGTTCATGTACACGAAGAAGTCTCTTTATTGGAAATACTAAGCAGTATAGTTTTGTGGACTTTAATGTTGTATTTTATCTTTAAACCATATTTTAAAAAAGCATAAGATGAACAATAAACCAATCACTCTTAAGAGCATATATAGACTTATATTAGATAAGAAACCCTCTCTTATCTATGGTCAAATCATAACACTTCTAGCCATCTTAGTTAGCATCCCAATTCCTCTGATGCTCCCTCTCATGGTAGATGAGGTTTTACTAGATAAACCTGCTTTTTTTGTAAATAGCATAGACTTTTTTCTTGGGTCTACCACAGCATTTTACTATATAGCTATAGTTACTTTAGTGGTAATTTTGCTAAGATTTATCTACTACTTTTTTGGCGTTATCATCACTAAAATCTTTACAAAAATATCAAAGTATGTAACTTATATGATAAGGGTTAGGCTTATAGAACATCTTAAGATTACCTCTATGAATGAGTATGTAACTCTAGGCTCAGGCGCCATCACTTCAAATCTTGTCACAGACGTAAACACACTTGATAACTTTATCATCACAAGTGTGAGTAAGTTCATCTCCTCAGTTTTAACGCTCGTGGCAGTTGGGATTGTGATGATAATCATCGACCCGATTTTAGGCATCTTAATCCTTATAGCCCAGCCTCTTATTATGATACTTAGCAAAAAGATGGCTGCCATCACAGGAAAGCTAAAAAGAGATGAAAATAGTGCAATAGAGGAGTTTCAAAACAATTTAGGCGAAACACTAGATCTCTACGCACAGATAAAAGCATCAAATAAAGAGGACTATTTTTTCACACAAGCTACTTCACATGCAAAAAAAGTTCAGACGACTTCAAATGAGTATGGTTACAAAAGTGTGGCATATGAAAAACTCTCTTACACTATCTTTTTAGTTATGTTTGAACTTATCCGTGCATCTGGACTTTTGCTCGTGGCCTATAGCGACCTTAGCATCGGAATGATGTTTGCGATGTTTGGCTATATCTGGTTTATTATGACTCCAGTTCAAGATATCTTAACTATGCAGTACAGCTATGCATCGGCTAAGAGTGCTTTGGGGAGAATAAACAAGATACTAAACCTAAAAACTCAAGTCAGTGGAACAAAAAAGATAGAAAAAAAAGATGTAGATATCTCTATAAGAGATTTAAGCTTTGCATATGCAGATGAAAAACTTATACTAAAAAATATCTCTCTTGATATAAAAGCAAAAAGTAAGATAGCCTTTATCGGAGCTAGTGGAAGCGGTAAAACGACTCTAGCTCAAGTCTTATCTGGTTTTTATGAGAAGAGCAGCGGAGAGCTAAAGTACAACTCTTTAAATGTTGAGGAGATTGATAAGCGTTCACTAAGAGAGCGAGTCTTTTTAGTTTTACAGATGCCCATTCTATTTAACTCAACGCTTAGATTCAACATAACTATGGGCGATGAACATATTAGCGATGAAGAGATTTATAAAGCTTTAGAGATAGCACAACTCAAAGAGATGATAGAGCAGATGGAGGACGGACTTGATACTATTGTAGGTCGTCATGGCGTTAGACTCTCAGGTGGGCAGAGACAAAGGCTTAGCATCGCTAGAATGATTATCGCAAATCCAAGCATAGTAATCTTTGATGAGTCAACCTCAGCACTTGATGTTCACACAGAGGCAAAACTTCAAACCATAATAGAACCACTTCTAAAAGATAAAACTGTCATTACCATTGCACATAGGCTTAGCACCGTTAAAAATGCAGAATCCATCTATGTCTTAGATGCAGGAGAGATAGTTCAATGTGGAACTCATGAAGAGTTAGAGGCAGAAGAGGGTTATTATATGGAGTTTGTTAAAAAACAGGTACTCTAATTTAAGATATATGCTTTGCTTTTTTTTGGCTGATATAGACTCTAAACTTTAAAAAAGATAGCATATTATTAGTATTAAATTGCTACACTTCATGAGTAGTTGTATATAAGCAACTATATAAAAATATCAAAGGCTTTATCATGAAGTATCTAGCAACATTACTACTAGTTCCACTCTTTGCTTTAGCATCACCACCAGATAGTACACCTATGACTCCACTTGAGCATAGCTCTATTCACGGATACAACAAAGCTCCACTTGTAAACATCAAAAGTGATCAAAAGAAAAGAGAGCTTAGAAACATTGACGAAAAAGAAGCAAAAGAGATAATCAAAAAAGAGACTAATGAAGACGCAAGTGAGATAGAACTCACACATGTTGGCATCTACCTAGTTTACAAGGCTAAAACAAAAAATTATAAACTCCAAATCAATGCTATAGATGGAGTTGTTATGAAAAAAGAGCCAAGAGATTAATTTTACACTTAATTTACACTTTATAAACCTATAATCATAGATGAAAAAGAGAAATATAGAACCTATAGTGTTCATATGAAGTATAAATCTCTTTTAGCCACTCCTTAGATTCGAAGAAGTAACGCCGTAGCACCTTCCCCCTTTTGGCTATGGCGTTTTTTATACTCTTCAGCTCTCTGTATTAATCTTTTCTTTTCGTCTTTGTTTCATTCTCATTTTAGCTAGTTGCCTCATATCATCTGTAGAATCGCTCTCATCAACTATCTCAACACCCAAAACAGTCTCAACACAATCTTCAAGAGTTAAAATTCCCTCTGTCTGGTCGTAGTTATCTACAACTAAAAACATGTGTTCTTTTTTTGATATAAAAAGATCTAGTGCTTTTGAGACAGGAATATTTTCATTTATAGTAAATATACTTTTTTTGATAGAACCCACGGTAACACTATCATCTACTAGAGCTTGTTTAAAGATTTTTTTAGTTAACACTATACCTGTAACATCTTCTATAGATCCACGATAAAGCGGAATACGAGAAACCTTGAAGATGGCAGGTTGCGTATCTATAATCTCTTTAATTGTCATATTTTCATCAATAGCAAAAACAACACTTCTAGGCGTCAATACTTCACTCACCTTTATCTTGTTTAGTTTTAAAATATTTTCTATAAAGTCTGATTCTTTTTCATCAATGAGTCCATCATCTTCACTTAAGTACATACTCTCTAAAAGTTCATCTCTTGTTAGTGTATGAGCATCTCCTTTGCCCTCAGAAATTTTGTTTGTAACAAAAAGTGTGCTGATGATAACAGGGTATGTAATCCAGATAAATATTCTAATCATGTAAGCGGATATTGGAGCTAACTCTTTCCAGTAGATAGCTCCTATAGTCTTAGGGATAATTTCAGATAGAAATAAAATAGCAAAAGTCATAACTATAGAGATAATCACAACAGCATCGTTTCCAAACAGGTTAGCAGCTTGAGCTCCAACGGCAGCTGCGCCAATAGTATGTGCGATTGTGTTTAATATAAGAATAGATGCAATAGATTTGTGTATATTTATTTTATGAAGCCTTAGAAGACTTCCAGCTTTTGGGTTCTCTTTTTCAAGCACTGAGACATATGACATATTTACAGATAGCAGTACTGCTTCAAGTACAGAACATACAAAAGATATTATAATTGCTAAAGCAAAGTATAGTATTAACAGGTCCATTTAAGTTTAATTATCCTTTTATAATAAAATATATGTAGCAAGCCCTAAGAAACTAAAAAAGCCTACAACATCTGTTAGAGTTGTTAAAACAACTGAACTCCCAATGGCTGGGTCTATGTTCATTTTTCTAAAAAATAGCGGTATAACCGCACCAAAAAATCCAGCAACGAAAAAGTTTATAATCATGCTTAGGGCGATAACCACTCCTAGCAAGGGCATATTAAACCATACACCAGCGATAATTCCCATGATGATGGCAAAGAGGGAGCCATTTATAATAGATATAGCAACCTCTTTTTTTACAACTCTTTTAGCTTCTCTCTTAGATACCTCTCCAAGAGCCAGCTGTCTTACAACAACTGTAAGACTCTGAATGCCGACATTTCCACCCAGAGATGCAACTATGGGCATAAGAATTGCCAAAGCTATTATGCTCTCTATCGTTGCGGCAAATGAGCCAATAACAAAAGATGCACCTATAGCTGTAAAAAGATTCAGAGATAACCAAGTAGCACGTTTCTTTCCAGCTTTTAGTATCTCATAATCTTCTTCCGCTTCATCATCAACACCCGCAAGATTATACATCTGTTCGGTTGCTTGTTCGTTAATGATGTCATAAATATCGTCCGAGGTTATACGACCTACCAAGATACCATAACTATTTACTATTGGCATAACTGAGAGGTCATACTGCTTAAAGTCATGAACTATGGTTTTTATATTATCACTGTCTACACCACTCTTAGGTTCAAAACTATCCTCACTAAGCTCAATATTTTGCTCTAAGGTCTTTGAAAAATCAAAAATAAGTATATCATCTAGTCCAATAGTGTACTGTAACTTTGCATTGTTATCGGTTATAAATAAGTTTTGGATATTCTCTAACTCATTTGCGCGCCTTAGCTTTGCAAATCTTTCTATCACATCTTGAACTATCTCATTTTTTTTAGCTGTGAAGACTTCAAGCTGCATATAAGCACCAGCTTCTTCTTCACCATATGTTTGAAGCTTTGTTATCTCTTGCTTATCTTCTTCATCTAGGATTTCAAAAACTTGTGATGCTACGTTTTCATTAACCTCTTCGAGTTCTTGCATAAACTCTAGTTGGTCATCTGATTCTAGTTCTGTAACCGCATAAGAAAGCTCGTCTACACTTAAAGATTCAACAACAAAGTCAAAGTATCTATCAGGAAGTGCAAGAGCAACATCACCAACTAAGTCTTTTGGAATTAGTTTAATAGCTTCATTTAGATCGCTATCTTCTAACTCTTTTAAAATCTTAGCAATGTCCGATGGGTGCATCTCACTTGTTTCGTGAGAGCTTAAGTATTCTTCTAGCCTATTCATTATGTGAAATTATACCCAATAATACTATGTTCTTTAACACATTTTACATAAGATTCACTAAAAGCTAAATAGGCAAAAGATATCAAATTAGAGATATTTTTTAGCTATTTAATGTTTGATAAAGTATAGTTTGTTTAGAATTGTTCTATCTTATACAATAAAGGTGTCAAATGAAAAAAATTCTATTAAGTGCAGTAGCAGTAATTGCGTTAACTTCATCAGCTATGGCAAATGTTAATTCTCAAACAGGTTGTGGACTTGGTTCTATGATTATCAAGGATGATTCAACAGCAGTTATGTTAGCTCTGCAAGCTACTACAAATGGTACCTCTGGTAACCAAACTTTTGGTATCACTTCTGGAACTTCTGGTTGTACTAAAACTAAGTTTGTTATGAATGAAAGAGCTGAGGAGTTTGTTGCGTCAAACATGGATATTCTTGCAAAAGAGATTGCGGTTGGTCATGGAGAGTCAATCGACACTCTAGCAGAGCTTTTAAACGTTGAAGATTCTGCAACATTTGCATCTTCGCTTCAAGCAAACTACAACAGCATCTATACTTCAAAAAGTGTAGAAATGTCTGATGTTCTAGATAACATCTCTACTACTTCTTTATAAAAAACGTTAACAGTTAAGCGAGCCTGGCTCGTTTGACTCCCTATCCACTAAACCAAGCTAGGAAAAAATATTTTAACTAAAAATTTTTTTATACTAATTTTTTGTGCAGTTTTATTACAAGCTTCTACTAAAGATTATCTTGACAAAGCAAAAGATTTAGACTTAGCTAACAGTACATATTGGCACCTGCTACTTCACATGAACGATGGCTTTAGTGAGATTGATGATGCAAACTTTTTTTTATCAAAAGATGGAAAAAAAAGTGCAAAAAAAGAGTTAAATGCTACAATAACAGCACTTTTGAATGAGACAAAATTTGATGACAACTCTACTGCTTGTAGATTTCCTGCAAGAAAAGCTTGGTTAAAAGAACAACTTGATATAAAAGAATTTCCAGAAGTCAGATGCGATGAATATGACTCTATTTTAAAAAGATTAAATCCAAAATCTGCCACTATTGTATTTCCATCAGCACATATAAATTCTCCAGCTTCAATGTTTGGCCATACTTTTTTGAGGATAAACTCAGGATATAAATCTAAACTACTCTCTTATGCTATAAATTATGCAGCAAATGCAAATCCAGATACTGAAAATGGTGTTATTTTTGCTATAAAAGGTCTCTTTGGTGGCTACTATGGAAAATACTCTTTGCTTCCTTATTATGACAAACTCAAAGAGTATAGAGATACAGAACAAAGGGATATCTGGGAGTATGATTTAAACCTCAATGAAGAAGAAGTTTTACAGATGGTAAGGCATATTTGGGAACTAAACGGAACTCACTCAAACTACTACTTTTTTACAGAGAACTGCTCTTATAATATGCTTTGGTTTATAGAGATAGCAAGACCGTCTATTAATCTAAGAGACCACTTTACCTATCAGGTTATACCACTTGAGACTGTTCATGCTGCTTTGAAAGAAGACCTGATAGAAGAGTCTAGCTATAGAGCATCAAAGAGGACCATACTACTAAAATATGAGTCAATTATAGAGGTCAAATATATAAAACTTCCAAGAAAATTAGTTGAAAAAAAGATAAGCTTAGAAGATATCATAAACAGTAGCGAAATAGAAGCTCAACAAAAGATGTATATACTTGAGGCTGCAACGGAGTTTTTAGAATACTCTTTTAGTAAAAATGATATGACTAAAGAACAATACCTAGAACTTTTTCATAATATTACAAAAGCAAGAGCAACTTTTGGTAAGGGCAAAAAGTTAGATATAAAAACTCCTCCAAATCCAATAGAGAGTCATAGAGCTATTAGAGCCACAACTGGCTTTGGTATAAGAGATGGAGATGGTATTGGCTTTCTTGGCATTAGAGGAGCATACCACAGTTTAGAAGATAGTAGTTATGGTTTTTTAAGAGGTACAGAGATAGAGTTTTTAGATGTTTTGCTTTCACAAACAAGTGACAAAACTAAGCTTGAAAACGCCACAATAATCTCCATAGCCTCCATAGCACAAAGAAGCGAATTTTTTGATAGTTTTTCGTGGCGAACAAAGTTTGGATGGGATAATAACTATATTAATGATAAAAGTAACTTTTTTGCAACTCTTGGTGCTGGATTTAGCTGGGGAAATGATTTAGCTTACACATACATAATGCTTGATCCCTTATACTATTATGAACAAAAGTCTGTCTTTGGGGTTGGCTCAAGCATAGGAGTTGTGATAGACAAATACAAGAACACAAATACAAACTTTGAGATCACTCAGAGATTTTATGACACTTCAGATAAGCAAATACTTATAAAAGCCTCTCAAAGCTTTAGAGTCTCACAAAACCTACAACTACAGCTTAGCTATGACTATAAAGAGAGATATTTTAATGATAAAAAAGAGAATGAGCAGACATATAAAGCTTCAATAAACTGCTATTTTTAGCTAATCCTCTTTAGTTTGTAGGCTCAAAAAGTTTTGAGATATCATTTCCTATATCTTTAGCACCATCACTAAACTCTTTTGATGAGCATCCACCAAGTACCAACAAAAGCAAAATACTCCAAAGTATAAAAAATTTCATTTTTTTCCTATCTTAAATTTAATATATACCCATCATATACTTTTTTCATTTTGTATCTGTAGAGTCCGTCTAGTTCTACAACTGCACGGTAATATCCTGCATGATTTCCCACTCTTATTTTAGAAAACCTACTATTTTTGTTCTCTTTAGAGTAACTTTTTATGCTTGCATCTCTTTTAAAATCTAACACTATTCTATGAGGTTTTACAAGTAAAAAATCTCTTATAATTTTATCCTCTGTAACTATTTTTAGGCTCTTAAAATTTTCAAAAAATTTTGCGTATTTTGTAGATGCTATCTCTTTAAACTCTTGTGCCTCTTTTTTTTGAACTACTTGTTTTTCATCTTTTTTTTGAACTTCTATATAGCTCTGAGAGATAAATATAGGCAGATGCCAATCAACCGTATTTTTAAGTTCTATACTTTTTGTCTCTACAGTCGCATCAAGATTTTCATACTCTATGGTAACCTTTTTTATGATTCTAGCTGATGATGGGAGGGTTATAGATGAGCGTTTTAGTGGCTCTATGTTTTGTGTTAGATTTGTTGTATAAGGTATGTCTTTTTCACCTTTTGCAGGGAAGAAAGGATTTTCTCTTGCATCTAGACTTGCAAGTAAAAGAAGCACTGCACATAAAACTTTAATCAAAAACCGCCCCTATGTTGAATCTTTTTTCGAAAAATTATAAGGCTTATTATATCAAGTTATTGAGCAGAAATCTCTTTTAACTCAAAATACTCCCTTTGAAGCTCTGCATTTTCGTGTTTAAGTCGGCTAGTTTCACTTTGAAGATAGTTTTCATACTCTTGAAGTTCAAAAAGAACTTCAAGAGAATTTGTACCATAGAGAAGAACACCTATATAAACTCCAAGAGCCAAAACTATAAATATAAGACTCAAGAACTTTGTTAAAGATAGTCCTAAATATCTTTGGGTGATACTTTGAGAGCTGTCTATTTCCTCATAAAGTTCTTCATTTTGCATTTTTATCTCTAGTTAAAAAGAGATAAGCCCAAGTATTCGCCATATACTACTTCATTTTCTATCTCTAAGAGACGGTTATATTTAGCAGTTCTTTCTCCACGGGCTGTTGAGCCTGTTTTTATCTGTCCACAATTTAGTGCAACTGCAAAGTCAGCGATAAAAGCATCTTCACTCTCACCAGAGCGATGACTCATAACACAAGTGTAACCATTTCTTTGAGCTAGGCGAACCGTGAGCATAGTCTCACTAACTGTGCCTATTTGGTTTGGTTTGATAAGAATAGAGTTTGCAATTCCTTCACTGATACCTCTTGCTAAAATATTAGCATTTGTAACAAAAAGATCATCTCCAACAATCTGAATTTTGCTCCCAAGTTTTTCAGTCATTAGCTTAAAACCATCCCAGTCATCTTCATTGAGACCATCTTCAATAGAGACTATAGGATATTTAGCGCATAAATCTACATAATAATCTACTAACTCAGCAGAAGAAACTGTACGATTTTCAGATTCTAGTCTATATCCACCATCAGTAACTATTTCTGAAGCTGCAATATCAAGGGCGATTCCTATTTGTTCGCCAGCTATGTATCCAGCTTTTTCAATAGCTTGCATAATGATTTGTATAGGTTCCTCATTTGAAGATAAATCTGGCGCAAAACCACCCTCATCTCCAAGTGCAGTATTGTGTTTTTTAGATTTTAGTATAGCTTTTAGATTATGGTATACCTCAGCTGATGCACGAAGCCCCTCTGCAAAGTCTTCAAAACCCACTGGCATAATCATATACTCTTGAAAATCAACTGAGTTATCAGCGTGAGAGCCACCATTTATAATGTTTAGCATAGGAGTTGGTACTACCATAGCATTTGCACCGCCTAAGTAGCGATAGAGTGGCATACCTAAGCTTTTTGCAGCAGCGCGTGCTACTGCCATAGATACGCCTAAAACAGCATTTGCTCCAAGATTACCATAATTATCAGTTCCATCAAGCTCTTTCATAGTTGCATCTATAACAGCTTGATTAAAAGGAGATAGTCCAATAAGTGCATCTGAGATTTGTGAGTTTACATTTTCAACCGCCTGTAAGACTCCCTTGCCCATGTAACGCTCGCCACCATCACGAAGCTCTAATGCTTCTCTTTTTCCTGTACTAGCACCTGATGGAACTATAGCACTCTCAATAGTTCCATCACTAAGTTCTACTGTAGCTTTTACTGTTGGGTTTCCGCGAGAATCCATTACTTCTATTGCACTTACGCTATCTATAAACATCTAGTTCACCTTTATACTTAGTATATTAATGTCGAAATTTTACCTAAAACAAATTAAGATAAACATTAGTTTAATCTTCTGCGCTATCTTCTATCTCTACAGTATCCATAATCATAACATTGCTAACACCCATAGCCACTTTGATTTTCTCTTCTATCTCTTTTGCTAGTTCTGGCTCGTCTTTAAATTTTTGTTTAACATTTTCACGACCTTGACCTAGCTTTATATCTTCATAAGAGAACCACGCTCCTGCTTTGTCTACAATATCAAGTTTTACACCATAATCAACTAACTCACCCTCTTTAGAGATACCCTCACCAAACATAATATCAAACTCTGCTTGACGAAATGGTGGTGCCACTTTGTTTTTTATAACTTTAGCTTTTACACGATTTCCTATCTGACTCTCACCCTGCTTTAGTGAAGCTATACGTCTTACGTCTATACGAACAGATGCATAAAACTTCAAAGCATTTCCACCCGTTGTAGTCTCAGGAGAGCCATAACCCATCATCCCAATCTTCATACGAATTTGATTTATAAAGATAACTGTACAATTCATCTTGCTTATAACACCTGTAAGTTTACGAAGTGCTTTTGACATCAAACGAGCTTGCACACCAACATTTTGGTCAGACATCTCACCCTCTATCTCAGACTTTGGCGTAAGCGCTGCTACAGAGTCGATGACTATAAGGTCAATCGCACCACTTCTAGCAACTGTTTCCACAATATCTAGTGCTTGTTCGCCATAATCTGGTTGAGATACAAGTAGGTTTTCAACATCAACACCTAAGTTTTTAGCATATCCAACATCAAGAGCATGCTCTGCGTCTATAAAAGCACAAACACCACCTTTTTTTTGACACTCTGCTGTTATCTGAAGTGCTAGGGTTGTCTTACCCGAGCTCTCAGGTCCATAGATCTCAACTACGCGACCCTCAGGTACACCACCTATGCCAAGGGCTAAATCAAGTCCAATTGAGCCTGTGCTTATTGACTTTATAGGAATTATGTCTTTGTCTCCGAGTCTCATTAAAGCACCCTTACCAAATGCTTTGTCAATCTGCTTCATTGCTAAGTCTAGTGATTTTTGTTTATTTGCGTCCATGTTAGGCTCACTTTTTGTAAATTTTCAAAGATTTTATAATAAAACAGCGTTTTTACTAAAATATATTTCAAATTGTCATATTTTTTTACAATCTTTTTTTCTTTTTTATCTATTAGTCGGATTTTATCCTTATTTGGTTAAAATCCATATTATGAAAAAAACATTAATTGCACACTCACCAGACGCTGATGATATATTTATGTATTATGCTATCAAATTTGGTTGGGTAGATATGAAAAACACTAACTTTGATAATATCGCAAAAGATATTCAAACACTAAATGAGGATGCCCTAAATGGGGTTTATGACATTGTAGCTATTAGTTTTGCACTATATCCGCATATAAAAGAGGAGTATGCCCCGCTTAGAACTGCTGTTAGTTTTGGCGAGGGTTATGGTCCAAAGCTTATAAAGAAAAAAGGAGTTACTCTAAAGAGAAACTTCAAAGTAGCTCTTAGTGGTAAACACACTACAAATGCGATGCTCTTTCGTATAGCCTATCCAGATGCGAGAATCACTTACATGAACTTTTTAGAGATTGAAAAGGCTGTACTCGATGGCGAGGTTGATGCTGGAGTTTTGATCCATGAGAGCATTTTAGACTTTGATGATGCCCTTGAAGTTGAGAGAGAGATGTGGGATATTTGGCAAGAGTTAGCAGAAGATGAGCTTCCACTTCCTCTTGGTGGAATGGCGATAAGACGTTCACTCCCACTAAACAAAGCCATAGAGTATGAAGCAACTCTTACAAAGGCAGTAGCAGTTGCAACAGAGCATAAAGATAGACTCTCAAAGATGCTCCTAGAGAGAGACTTAGTACGCATAGATGCAAAAACGCTAGATAGATATCTAGAACTCTATGCAAATGATGATTCTGTTACCCTAAGTGAGACTCAGTACCGTGCTATTGATAAGCTTTTTGAACTTGGGTATAAACACGGGTTTTATAACTCACTTGTAAAAACCAAAGATTATCTTATCCCAACTGAGTATAAAGAGCTAAGGAATTCATAAAAATGGAAGCCAAACTAACAGCATTAGGAATTGAGACCTTTAAGATAGCGCTAATGCTTGCTCTTCCAGGACTTCTAACCGGTATGTTTTTAGGCTTGGCTGTTAGTATCTTTCAAGCAACAACACAGATAAATGAGATGACTCTCTCATTTATCCCAAAAATTATAGGCGTGGTCATTGTTATCATCCTCACAATGCCGTGGATGCTAAACTCCATGATAGACTTTGCAACAAATGTCTTTAATATGATGCCAAGCTTTATAGAGTAGAGATGACTAAACAAATCGACTTTGCAAAGTTCTCTTCTATAAAAATAGGAGGAGTTCATGAAGTTTTTATCTTAGAGGATGCAAGTGATTTTAGTGATGATTTTTTTCTAATAGGCTCTTGTAATAATGTAATAGTTGGCACACAACCACCAAAACTTATGAAACTCTCCAAAAAGTACGACTATATAAAAATAGAAAATGATACTTTAAAAGTCGGAGCCGCCACACCATCAGGCAAACTAGCCTCATATTGCAAGAAAAACAATATAGCTAACTTTGAATTTGTCTCGCATCTCCCTGGAACTTTAGGCGGTTTAGTATATATGAATGCTGGGCTTAAAGAGCATGAAATATTTAATACTCTCCTTAGCGTCACAACAACAAAGGGTGAGCTTAAAAAGAAAAGTATCGACTATGGATATCGTTGCACTAATATAAAAGAGCCCATTTTAGAAGCATCATTTACCCTTGTTTATGGTTATAGTGTTGAAAAAGCAGAACTTTTTAAACAGATGCGAGCAAACCAACCACATGAACATAGTGCAGGGAGTTGTTTTAAAAATCCTAACGGCGATTTTGCTGGTAGACTTATAGAGGCGGTAGGACTAAAGGGCAAAAGAGTTGGTGCTATGGAGTTTAGCACTAAACATGCAAACTTTTTATTAAATCATGGAGGCGGTGTTTTTGAAGATGCCATTACACTCATCAAAGAGGCTCAAAAAAGAGTCTTTGATGAGTTTGGTATTTCACTTGAGTGTGAGGTAGTTATACTGGATGAGAGATACTTAAAAACGAAGCATTAAACCTCCATAAAATCCTGAAAATTCCAAGTCAACATTAAAATCACTTTCATCTTCTATATCGATTTTTTGAACTCTATATCCAAGCTCTATAGCTGGTTGAATAGCTGAGAATATATCAAAAGTATAGTCCACTTTAGCACGGACATCATAAACTCTGTTTGAGCTATAAGAGATATACTTTATATCACTCTCAAGTCCTATATTTGTTGCTGGAATCTCAACTCGTGCTCTTAAATATAGAAGTGGGATAGCCAAAATCTCACTATCTTGATAACCATTGAAACCTAGAGTATTTGGAGCTGCGTCTATAGAAGCCTCTACAATTTTTATATCTAAACCAAGATCAAGTGTAACCCAAGCAGTGTTGTCTAAAATACTATAGTATGGAATAATATCATACTGTTTCATATCGTAAACCATTTTAGTAGTAGTGGCACCAATATCAAAATTTTTAAACTTACCACTACCTACACCCGAATCCTCAACTGATGCATATTCTAGTCTTAAGTTTGGTACAACAGGCATTGGATGTTTAAGCAGTGCCCAAAAATAGATTGATGAGTTACTAGGTTCATTTGAGCTGTAACGACCATCTGCACCATTATCCGTATAACTTAACTTTCCGCTTGATTTTTGATCCCATAGACCAATGCCCGCTTCTACTTTCATCATATCTGCATTTGCAGTACTAAAAAAAGCTCCTATAAACAAGAGAGTTGCCGTTATTTTTTTCATTTAATCCCTTAATAATAAATTTTATCAAATGCTCTAAAGAATTATCAAACTAGATCCTGAATCAAGTTTATAGATTGATCAGAGAATTCTATTATTATATCAGAGGGTTGTAGTTGTAGACTTAAAAAAAAAAGATTTTAGGGCATAAAGCCCTAAAAATGGAGGAAGAGTAAAATGAGTTATCAATTCATTTTATTTTGGCACCAAAGGCGCCAAGAACTACAAAGAGGGGGAAGTAATGTAGTTCTTAAAAATTATCTTAACTATGCTATTAGCAAGCATAGTTTTTTATCGAAGTCGCTTATAAAGCTTGCTTTGCAGCTGCTATTGCTTCTTCATAGTTAGGCTCATTTGTAATCTCTGGAACAACTTGTTTATAAGTTACCTTTCCATCTTTACCAATTACAAAAATAACCCTTGCAGTAATACCAGCTAAAGGACCATCAGCCAAAAGCACACCGTAGTTATTAGCAAAATCCTTGTTTCTAAAGTCTGAGCAAACTTTTAAGTTTTCAATCCCAGCGGCACCGCACCATCTAGCTGCTGCAAATGGTAAATCCATAGAAACGGTAATAACTTCAACACCATCTAGCGCTGCTGCTTCGGTGTTAAATCTTCTAGTCTCAGCATCACATACACCAGTGTCAAGTGATGGTACTGCTACAACTAGTTGAACTTTACCAGTGCCACCAATTTGCTCATCTTGAAGCATTGGATCACAATTTACTACTGTAGTAACTGGTGCTGTGTCACCTACGTTTATCTCTTTACCCGCTAAATTACATACGGTGTCGTTTTTGAATGTTACTGTTGCCATTTTGGCTCCTTACGTTTTGCTTTTTTAATGATCTTTAAGTTGGACGAGAGAAGTATAAGTAAAATCGGATAAAAAAACTCTTATTTGCAAGAACTGTGTTTTTATATAAGTTTTACTTAAGTTTGCTTCTTTTGTCAGCCTTTTGCTAAATAGATTCATTCCATCTAGTCTTAGCTATATTATATACTACTTTTAGCAGAAGTACTTAACTTTTCTAAGGGAGTAAACATTTTTTTCTCGTACATCTCAAGAGCTACTCGTCCTATCATCGCAGCATTGTCTGAGCAATATTTAAACTCACTTAAAAGTAATTTTGCATTGTGAGGTTTTAGTAGTTTTTTTATCTCATCCCTTAAGTATAAGTTTGCACTGGCTCCGCCCACTATTGCAAAGGTTTTTGGACTAGTTGTTTTGAAATATTTTTTTAGTTTTTGTACTATATGCATAGTTGCGATATGTTCAAATGAAGCAGCTATATCTTTGTAGTCATCCTCACCAGCACTCTCTAATGCAACTCTAACAGCATTTTTCAGTCCTGAGTATGAAAATGCGATAAGCGGTGATTGCGAGAGCGGAATAGTAAAGTTATACCTTGTTCTATCTCCATCTTTTGCCATCTGCTCTATTATTGGACCCCCTGGATAGCCGAGATTCATCATCTTAGCAACTTTATCAAAACTCTCTCCAAAGCTATCATCCATACTCTTTGCAACAGTTTCTATGTTATGCAGGGACTTAACTTGCATTACCTGCGTATGTCCTCCTGAGACTAACAAAACAGTTAGAGGAAACTCTGCCTCTTTTTCTATAAACAAAGAGTAGATATGACCCACTAGATGATTAACTGCAATGAGTGGAATATTTAGTGCGATTGAGATAGCTTTTGCCATTGTCACACCCTCAACGAGTGTTACTGCTAAACCGGGAGTTGAAGTGACTGCTACTGCTTTAAGTTGCTCAAAATAGGGTTCTACTTGTTCTAATATCTTTGGAAGTGCCTCAGCGTGAAGTCTAGCTGCTAGCTCTGGAACAACTCCACCGTAGATGCTATGCTCTAACTCTTGAGATATTTTTTTATGAAAAAGAAGTTTTTTTGTCTCTATCTCTGTGATGGCTATCGCACTATCATCACACGAGCTCTCAATGCTTAGTATCATAAATCTTCCATATTTTAATCTTGCTTACTTGTCATTTTATCAAAACAACTCTTATATCTCTTTGTTTGTCCTACTTAAAAAGACTCTCTCTGCAAAAAAAATCAAAACTATTGCTATAACTGCGGCATAGACTATAACTATATCGCTAGATATCTTTAGTGCTATAAATGAAGCTAGAATTATTACATCAAAGATTATCGCACTTATAAGAATCAAAGCATTTGCTTTTATCTCATGTCGAAGGTGACGAAAAACTCCCCAATGAACTACAATATCCATAACTAAATAAAAAATTGCACCAAGTGATGCAATCCTACTCAAATCAAAAGATATTGTTAAAAATATAGCTATAACTACTGTGTAGGTTAGTGTATTGGTTTGAACACTTCCTAAAGAGTCAAAATGCTTATATGGTACAAGCCTCATCTCGCTTAACATCCCAAGCATACGAGAAACTGCAAAAACACTAGCGATGATTCCAGAGACTGTAGCTATGATGGCTATGATAACTGTAAAATATAGACCATAAGAGCCAAAAGCAGGCTTAGCAGCTTGAGCCAAAGCGTAATCTTTTGCAACTATAATCTCAGATAGACTAAGATTGCTAGCTACTGCCACAGCAACAAGGAAGTAAATAACCACACAAATAACTATGGAGATAATAATAGCCCTGCCAACATTTTTATGAGGATTTGTAATCTCTGAACCACTGTTTGTTATGGTTGTAAAACCTTTATAAGAGAGGATCGCTAAAGCCATTGCCCCTGTAAAGCCCAAAAGCGTAGAGTCTTGGGTCTGCGAGGCTACACTAACAAAAGAAGAATCTGCCACCCATAAACCAGCTAAGGCAAAAATAACTATACCACCTATCTTTATAGATGCCATAAAAAGAGAAAATAGCCCTATCATGAGATTTCCAGATAGGTTTAGTAAAAACGCAAAGATTAAAACCGCACTACCCAAAGCAGCTACAATCCAGCTAGAAGGAGAAATATCAAAGAGTTGTGTAGTATAAGTACCAAAGATTCTTGCAACTAGGCTCTCATTTATAACCATTGAAAAGTACATAAGAAGCCCAGATGCTGCCGTTATTGTTGTTTTTCCATATGCTTTTTGTAAAAACATTGCAATCCCACCAGCTGATGGATAAGCGTTTGCCATCTTTACATATGAGTACGCACTAAATGCAGTCACAATAGCCGCTGCTAAAAACACTAAAGGAAATAGTTCTCCTGAGAGCTCTGCTATCTGTCCAGTTAGAGCTAAGATACCAGCCCCTATCATAACATTTGTACCCATAGCAACAGCTCCAAAGAGGCTTACGCTATTTTTTTTATAATCTGAACCCTTGTGGTCATGTGCTTCTTCACTCATGATTTCAACCTTATTAATAGTAGAACCCTCTGATTCATTTATAAGCTAGATTCCGTGTTTTGACTCGGGATCCAATTTAATCATTTTTCAAAACATTCAATAAATAGTTATTATAAGGCTATTACATTAAATTTAAAAAAAACTTATACTTTTTCTGACTTCTCTATCTATCGCAAAAACATCTTCTACACTTTTTGGCATCTCATTAAATTTTTCAAAAGCTGCTATGATGGTTTTGCTGATATCCATAAAACCTATCTCTTTGTTTATAAACTTCTCTATGGCCACTTCATTTGCAGCGTTTACTACCACTCCACGAGCTGGGTTTTTAAGTAACTCTTCTTTTATCTCCCAGACTGGGTATCTGCTTTTTTCTATCTTGCGAAACTCTAGTGAGCCAACTTCTAACAAATCAACATGTTCTAATATATTTTCATTCATCTTTTTATCTAACGCATAAGCAATGGGAAGTTGCATAGATGCACGAGCAAAATGTGCAGTAGTTGAGCCATCTTTAAAATCTACAAGGGCGTGAATAAGTGACTTTGTTTCTATAATGGCATCAAACTCCATCACCCCATTTTTGCCCTCGCCAAAGAGCCATCTAGCTTCAAGTAGCTCAAATATCTTGTTTGTCATTGTTGCACTGTCTATGGTTATCTTTTGTCCCATTGACCAGTTTGGATGTTTTTGAGTGTCTGCTAAAGTCGCATTTTGAAGTTTTTTTATATCCCAATCACGAAAAGCTCCGCCAGATGCTGTTATAGTCATCCTCTTAATTTCTCTATCTTGCATAAGATACCAAAGACCAAAATGCTCACTATCTATAGGCTGAATTTTGCTCGTATCTATAAAAGCTCCACAAGCTACAAGTGACTCTTTGTTTGCCAGAGCCACTCTCTTGCCGCACTCTAGTGCCTTTAGTGTTGGGCGGAGACCTAAAAAACCAACAAGAGCATTTACAACTAAGCTCGATTTGGAGTCTTGTATAACTTTTAAAATAGCATCTGCACCTGAAAACACATTTGAGTGATTTACCTTGTCTATATCAGTGGCATCTGCGATGACAACCACTTTAGGAGAGTGCTCTAATATCTGCTTATTTAAAAGCCCAATATTGTTTCCACAAACTAAAATCTCAACACTTATATCAAACTTTTTAGCGACACAGAGCGTATTTACACCAATAGAGCCAGTTGAACCTAAAAGTATCACCTCTATACAAGTCCACGAAGAAGAACTAGCATAACAATAGCTCCAAAGAGATAGCCATCTATTCTATCTAAAATTCCGCCATGCCCTGGGAGTATGCTCCCGCTATCTTTTACGCCAGCGTTTCTCTTTAGTGAGCTCTCAAACAAGTCTCCAAAGATAGCACTAATAGCAACAACACAAGAGATTACAAAAGAGTCTGCTAGGTCAACTATACTAAGTCCTATAAACATACCAGAGGCTGTGGCAACTAAAACACCTCCAACTACACCTTCCATAGTTTTGTTTGGACTTGTCTCGCTAAAAGGAGTTTTGCCAATGCTTTTACCTACGGCATATGCTCCAATATCTGTCATAGCCACAATGCTCAGGAGCCAGAACATTGAGAGCATTCCATACTCTTGATACATGGTAAAGATAAAGAGCATTCCCGCTGTTGGGTATATAAAAGGAAAGAAATTATTCCACTTTAGCTCTTTGTCAAAAGCTACTGCACTTGCATATGCAACACCAGCTAAAACAAAAAGATCATCCCCATAAGGATAAAATGCTGCGACTATCCAGATACCAAGAGCGTAAAGAGTAAGTGAGTTGTTTTTAAGCTCAAAAAGTTTAAGAGCCTCTTTAAAAGCTAAAAGATAGACAACTCCAAGAAATGCCCACATTAGAAAAAAATTATCAATAAAACCTACAACTAGGACTACTGCAATAAGAAACAAACCCGTTATGGTTCTCTCTCTGTTTGAGCCAAGAGCCTTTAAAAATTCCATGAATCTCCTTTTGCAAGGATTATACCAAATCAGACTTTAATATCTAGTTTATGAAGAGGTGGGGATTTTTCCTCTTCATCGTCATCCTCTTTATCATCATGTTCACTTCTAGCAGTCTCTTGATCAGCCGAATTTTTTTCATGTTCACGATCAGGATCAATTTTATGGGTCTCCTCAGCTGGACGAACTTCAAGAACTTTCTCATCCTTTTCTTGCATAGCCGCTTGAGCTACCATATTTTGAAAATCTATGCGATTATTGTGAGCATTTTGTATAGAAGACGCATTCGCTGTCATCTGATTTACAAAAATAGCATTTCCGATTGCACCTACTGCCATAACCTTCTCCTTTAATTTATTTTATAAATTCAAGGGACTATTATTTAATTAGTCCCACAAAGGAACAAGTCCCTTTGTTCCGCTAGCCGCTGAGGCTACTAAAGCTTCGCCTCTCGGCGAGAGAGATTTATTTTATAAATTCAAGGGACTATTATTTAATTAGTCCCACAAAGGAACAAGTCCCTTTGTTCCGCTAGCCGCTGAGGCTACTAAAGCTTCGCCTCTCGGCGAGAGAGATTTATTTTATAAATTCAAGGGACTATTATTTAATTAGTCCCACAAAGGAACAAGTCCCTTTGTTCCGCTAGCCGCTGAGGCTACTAAAGCTTCGCCTCTCGGCGAGAGAGATTTATTTTATAAATTCAAGGGACTATTATTTAATTAGTCCCACAAAGGAACAAGTCCCTTTGTTCCGCTAGCCGCTGAGGCTACTAAAGCTTCGCCTCTCGGCGAGAGAGATTTATTTCATAAATTCAAGGGACTATTATTTAATTAGTCCCACAAAGGAACAAGTCCCTTTGTTGCAAGAGTGTGAAATAACTATAGTTTTTTCGGAAGTGGGATTTCAGTCCCGCAAAATAGGCAAGGCTCATCGTGGAGAATGCCATTAGTTAGCATTCCTAGAAGCCTCACTTCCAAGTTACCTCACATCCACCTCTATGGTTTTGTACTTATTGTAAAGAACATTTGCACCATTTTGTATTGTAACTTCTCGTCTTGGAGTATAATCGACCAAAAACTTATCTTTTTGAGCTGTGCTAAACTCTACACATAGTTTTGCAGCTTCATGTATAATATTTTGTGGCACGTTTTGCTTGTCTGTTGTTATGATGAGATGTGCTGATGGTCTATCTTTCATATGAATCCAGATATCTTTTGCCTTTGCAAGTCTTAATAGCTCTATATTGCCTTTTTCATTTTTACCTAGCTGGACTTTATAGCCCTCTATCCAAAACGACTCTATGGAGTCACTCATTTTAAATTTTTTTGTCTGAACCTGTTTTGGAAACAAAAGCTCTAGTTTTGCCATATCCTTAGCATCTTCAACTATGGCAATAAAGAGTTTTGTATGCTCTATTTTAGAAAGGATTGATGTCCGTTCAATGTGTGAGTGCAGAGCTTTTTGTTTTGCTTTTTTACTTTTTTTAAAGAGTGCTTGTGCCATAAATGCTGGATTTGAGAACTCTTTTGCAAACTCAATCTCCACAAGACTTCCATCATAGTCTTGTAGCTCTACCTTTCTTTGATATGCTTTAATATTATGTAAATTTGATAAGATTAAGTTTCCTTGATGCTCAGCTATTTGTGCCTCTTGAGCTAGCTTTGTCTCATCTTCAAGTGTGGCTTGAAGTTTTTGAAGCTTTTGAAGCTTTTTATTTAGAACTAAAAGTTTTTGTTTTTTAAGACTATTTAACTTTGCATCTAGCTCTTTTTTGTACTCATCATACAAAAACTTCTCAACATCATCTAAGGGGTACTCTTTTGGAGTATATGGAGCTGATGGAGGGCTTAGGAGTTTTTGCCCTACTTTTACCTCACGAAAGGAGGAGAAGATATCAACGTGTCGCAGGGCTTCTAGAACTATTTGCTCTTCATCATAAATAATGACATTTGTGTACTTTCCAGTAAATTCAAACTGTAGATAAGTTATCTCCTCTTTGTAAGCCGAGGCTACGGAGGTTTTAAACCTTAAGATCTTATCATCATCCACAAGTTCTACATCTAAAATATTTGCACGATTAAATCGCTTTGCTAAGACAACATCAAAGGGTGCATTATAGACTTTGGAGCGAGTATAAGAGTCGCATTTAAATATCTTGGAGTTTGAGCGTTGCATCTCAAAGTAAACCTCATCATCTCTATCAAATGCTATTTTTATGATAGTATTGTTTACTCTATATATCGCCGAGATTTTTTGAAAGCTTGCAAGGTAGTCTTTTATCTGTTTTAGGTGTGAGTATTTCATAAGAGCTATTCTAGCAAATATAAAACAACTTTAAGTGCATCACTTATATAATGTTTGGTAATGGCAGGAACAAACTATGAAACATAAAATCATTCACAGACTAAAAAACATCCGCTCTAGCATCTTAACGCCCATAGCTTTTCTACTGATGGCTATTTTTGTAGTTCTGTTTTTTTATGTACCTTATATTGCAGAGAAAAATATTGTAGACATAGCTAAAGAAGGCTCCATCATAGTTTTAGCTCTTGTCGCATATACAAGTTATATTCTTATAAAAAGAGAAAAGAGACTACAAGAGGCAAACGATAAACTAGAAAAAAAACTAAAAAACATCCTCTTAGATTTTGATAAAAATGTTATAGCCTCTACTACTGATATAGATGGAAATATCGTCTATGCGAGTGAACTTTTTTGCAAGCTCTCAGGCTATAAAAAAGAAGAACTCATAGGTAAGAGCCATAAGCTTATAAAACACAATGATATGCCAAAGGCTATGTACAAAGAGATGCTAAAGACCACAAACGCAGGAAAAACTTGGAGAGGAGAGATAAAAAACTCCACTAAAGATGGCGGTTTTTACTGGGTAGATGCTATAGTCTCACCTGTATTAAATGAATATGGTGAAATTATAGAGTACAACTCCATAAGGCAAGATATTACTAGTAAAAAGGAGCTAGAGAGTCTAAACGAATCGCTAAAAGAGAAGATTGAACAAGCCATAAAAGAGACTCAAGAAAAAGAGCAATATATGCTCAAACAGAGTAAAATGGCTCAAATGGGAGAGATGCTAAGCATGATAGCCCATCAGTGGCGACAACCATTAGCAGCCATCTCTTCGACTGCATCTTCGCTTGAAGTAAGGATGATTTTAAAAGATATTGATTTAGAGACCCTTAAAAGCGGTATAAAAGATATTCAAGCTTACTCTCAGCATCTAAGTTCAACCATAAATGACTTTAGAAATTTTTTTATAGACTCTAAGGTTCTGACAAAAACAAGTTTTAAAGCTATCTTGGACAAAACAATTTTGATAGCAAAAACTTCTCTTGATAAACGAGACATCATCATAAGAGTTCAAAACAAGTTTGAAGATGAATTTTGTATCTATAGAAATGAGTTTGAACAAGTTGTGCTAAATCTTATAAAAAATGCAGAAGATGCCATAGTAGAAGATGGTATCGACAATGGTCTTATAGAGATAAAAACTTATAAACTAAATGACAAGGCTATCTTTGAAATTTATGATAATGCTAGGGGTATAGATAATGAGCTAATGGATAAAATCTTTGATCCATACTTCTCAACAAAAACTAAAAAAAATGGAACAGGGCTTGGTCTATATATGAGTAAAATCATAATAGAAAACCACTGCTATGGAACCCTTGAGGCCTTTAACACTTTCGAAGGTGCTATGTTTAGAATAACTTTAGATCCTAATAAGTTTACTGCTTGTGAGTGATCCTATCTAAAGTAGGCTCCGGCTTTGCAATGAAGTAACCTTGTGCAAAATCGACTTCACACTCTTTGATAATCTGGTATGTCTCTTCATCTTCTACGAACTCAGCAATAATCTTAATATCCAAAGTTTTTGCAAAGTTTACTATGGCTTTTAAGATATTTTTACTCTTTTTATCTAGTTTTAACTCTTTTATAAAAACACCATCTACTTTTATAAAATCAAAATTCATGCCCATAAGTTTACTAAAGTTTGAGTCATTGACTCCAAAGTCATCTATGGCTATCTTAAAGCCCATCTCTCTTAGAGCGTCTATCTCTTTAGTGATTTTTGCATAGTCTTTTGCAAGAGTGATGCTCTCTTTTATCTCAAAAATAATCCTCTTAGCATCTATCTTATAAAACTCAAGTTTTTCTTTTAAAAACTTACAAAGGTAGCCATCAAGCAAATCCCTCTCTGTAATATTTATAGAAAATTCATACTCTTTATCTCTAAAAAAATCAAAGCTTTTATTTATCATGACTTTAGTTATAGAGGTCATAAGCCCTAATTTTTCTGCTGGTTTTATAAAATGAAAAGGAAGGATGATGCTATCTTCCAACACTCCGCGAGCTAGGACTTCATACTTTTTTATCTTTTTAGTTTTTATATCTACGATGGGCTGAAAATAAGGCTCTATCATATCTTGCAAAATAAGCTCTCTGGTGATTTTGAGGTACTTTATAGCCTCTTTTTCATCCTTAAAAGAGCTGTTGTTTTCATCAAAAATCTCATAATGCCTACTTCCTAAGTCTTTAGATGTATCTAGTGCGTATTCACTATTTATGAGTGTGTCTGCTACATTTTCTTGTACAGTTGAGATGCCAATGTTAAAAGTGATATGAAGTTCTACCTCATCTATTTTTACATTTTTATTATCAAAAAAAGCAACTATTTGCTTGCAATACTCATGTAACTCTTCAAGTGAAGTCTCACGAAGAAGTATGACAAACCTGTCTGACTCTACCTTATATAGTTTAGCTCTTTTATGTATGTGATGTTCTAATATTCGTGCTGTTTTTGATAAAACTTGGTTGGAGAAAACCTTTCCATACTCTTTGTTGATGGTTGAAAAGTTAGACATATCCAAAAGAAGAAGATAGTCATAATCCCCTTCATGCATGTCAATCTGGAGCTTTTGAGCGTTTGGCAATTCTGTATAGTACTCTTGGTAACACATACGCCTTAACTCTAGTGTTTTTTCTTCTACTTTTTGCTCTAGGTTATTTTTATACTCTGCTAAAGATTTCTCTAACATAATCTTCTTTACTACTTTAGAGATGATAGTATAAAACTGCTCAAGCTCAACAGGTTTTAGTATATATCCATCAACTCCATACTTGATGCTTTGCACAAAGTAGTCTTTATCATCATGTGCTGAGAGTATCAAGATGGGAATATAAGTATCTACGACTCTGATTTTTCGGATAAGTTCTATACCGTTTAGTTTTGGCATGTTTATATCTGTAATGATTAAGTCATACTCTTTTAGTTCTGTTTTTGCGAAAGCTTGCTCACCATCTACTGCTGTATCGATTTTTAAAAAAAATGTCTCTAAAAAATTTAGAGTAGACTCTCTGGCTTTCTTGTCATCTTCAACATATAGTAGGTTTAACTTTTTAGTGCTCTTTATCAACTCATCAAACTGTTCTTTATCCATCTGTTTTTCCAACTGTGATATTTAATGTCCATGTATTCTAACTTATAAAAACAAAATTGCGATTTAAAGCGAAAGCTTAAAGCTATTTGACTACAATTAGACAAAAATTCAGATAAAAGATATTAGCACGACATGCAACCTAAAGGTTTTGGAAGTTATTACTTCTCACTAGCAGCCATACAAGCACATGCCTCAGAGCAAAAACTCATAGCGATGTTTTCATCTGCATCTACTCTAGATGGCAAACCGCTAACCATAAAAATAACCTCTCCTCCGGCACTTTAATTTTAAAACAACTATAAAAACATTAAAATTAAGGATACCCATTCACATGAAAAAAGATATAAAACTCTCATTAATCCTAGTTGCTCTTATGAGCTTGCTTCAAGCAGACACTACAAACAGTGTAGTCTTAGAACCACTTAGTGTTACTTCAACTGCCATAAAAACAGATGAGTTAAGATCTACTGATGCAGTAGAGATTTATACACAAGAAGATATAGAGAAAGCTCATGCTCAAAATATCTATGAGTTTTTAAACTCTCACACCTCTGTCATAGCTACTCCGAGTTATGGAAATCCATTTACCCAAAAACTAGATATGAGAGGCTTTGGTAACAATGGATATCAAAATATAGTTGTAACCATAAATGGTCGTAAGTTAAACAACATAGATGGTGTGCCTCAGCTACTCTCTTCTATATCTCCATCATCTGTTAGTCGTATAGAGATTATAAAATCTAGCGGAATTGTTCTAGGCGGAGATGGTGCAAATGCTGGTGTTATCAACATCGTTACAAAGCAAAACAATGACAAAGAAGTCTCTTTTTATCTAGGGGCTTACGGTGTGGCTGATGCCTCTTTTTTCGTAGGTCACACAGATGAAAAACTATCTATCTCAGCAAGTGGTGAAGCACAAAAAAACAGTGGAACAAGAGAGATAGACAGCGATGGAAATAGAGATAAAAATAAGTTCTCAACAGCTAGTCTAAACCTCTCTTACAGAGTTACTGATGATTTAGAGCTAAGTCTTGGAGCTGCATTTACAAGAACAGATGTTTTTTACGCTGGAGCTATGACAAAAGATCAATATGATAACAACCCAATGCAAAAGGGTTTTGGAAGTATCTCTCATCAACAATACGATAGCGATGCTCTAGATGCTGGGGTTGAGTACTTTATAAATGATAAACTATCACTAAAGGCAAATGCCTCACAAGAGAAAAAGAAGTCCATCTACCTACCTCCTTCTTGGCCATATGAAGCAAATTATGAGTACAGGTCACTCTTGGCATCTATCAATTATGCTAGCGATGATTTATCTCTTAAAGTTGGTGTTGATGGCTTTGATGGCGATAGAAAAAGCTCAAATAACACAACTAGTAAAAATAACAAAGCTGCTTACACTATGACTAACTACAGAGTAGGCAACTCAAGCTTTAAAGCAGGCTACAGGTTTGAAAATGTAGAGTATGTTTACGATAGTGGCATAACTAACTTAAAGCAAGATGACAATCTTCATGGCGCGGAGTTAGGATATAACTACCTAATCGATAAAGAGAGTTCTATCTTTGTAAACTACACTCACTCATTTCAAGCTCCTGATATTGATAGATTTTTCAGCTTTAATGGAACTTTTAATGATTTTATAGAACCTGCAAAAGTCGATACATACTCTCTTGGCTATAACAACATAAGTAAGAGCAATAAGTTTAAAATCTCCCTCTATTATGCTGATTTAAAAGATGAGATTTATATGCAACCCATTACATTTAAAAATACAAATATAGACAAGTCATACAAATATGGAGTTGATTTGTATGATAAATATATCATTAACCCAGAGTTTAGCGTAGCACTAAACTATAACTATGTTCAAGCTATCATTGATGAAGAAAAAGAGGGAGAGAGTGACTACTCAGGCAACAAACTCCCAGGTGTCTCTAACCACAACATAAAAGCTACACTAAGCTACACTCCAAATAAACCTACAACTATCTATCTAACTCAAAGTTACCGCTCTAAAGCTTACGCTGCAGATGACTTTAACAACAACTTCTCTCAAAAGCAAGATGCTTACATGAGTACAGATATCTCTATCACTTATACAAAAGAGTCTTGGGAAGTTTTTGCTAAAATAAACAATCTTTTTAACCAAAAAAATGGTTTATGGATATATGATGATGCCATCTACCCTGTAAACTTCACAACAACAGCTTTGGCTGGATTTAAACTAATATACTAAAAAGGAGAGGCTCATCAAAGCTCTTATATTAACTCTGTCTTTCTTTGGGAAGTGGGACTTTAGTCCCGCAAAAAGGGCGAGGCTGAAGCCTCACTTCCGAGATATTAAAACATGAGAATATTAATACTCATACTACTATCACTCTTAACATTAAGCGCGACAGAGAGGGTCATCTCTCTTAGCCCATCCATCACAGAGATAGTCTATGCACTTCAAAAAGGCGATAAGCTTGTAGGAACCTCTAGCTACTCTTTGTACCCAAAAGAGGCACAAAAACTCCCCATTGTGGGAAACTACTCAAGTCCACACCTAGAGAAGATTTTAGAGTTAAATCCTAGCATAGTCATCGGAGAAGATTTTAACCAAAACACACTCAAAAAACTAAAACACTTTGGTATAACAACACTAACACTAAGGCTAAAAACTATAACAGATATAAAAAACTCTATAGAAAAACTAGCCAAAACTATAGACTCAAATGAGGCAAAAAAACTTATAAAAGATATAGATGATGCTGTAAAAAAAGCGCATAGAAGTCAAAACCCTCATAGCGTTATGATAGTTTATGGTCTTAGAGAAGAGTTGAGTTCATCGACCTATATTGCTGGAAAAGATATCTTTTTTGAAGATATCATCAAGCTTAGCGGAAATACAAACGCTTACACTGCAACATCTACAAGCCAACCAGTCTTAAACTATGAAAACATCATAGCACTAAACCCTGAGCAGATTATCATACTTCACTCACATGCAACCGAGCCAAATGTAGATGTAAAAAAGGCGCTCAAAGCTTGGCATGCTATCCCTACAAAAGCTTCAAAAAACGGTAATATCTCTGTTGTTGATGAAGACTATCTACACATTCCATCTCATCGTATAGCACTCACCATAAAAGTTCTCTCAAACGAGATGCACAAAAATTATAATGCAGGAGATTGAAATATGCAGACATTAAATATATTTACAAATGAACCAGACTCACTTCCAAAGGGAAAAGCTGACTTCTTGCTAGCTGCATCTGTTACAAGAACTTGCGAGATAGAGGGCATCACTCAAGCTGGAATACCTGGTAAAATCCCTCTGACTCCAACTCTAGATGCCGAGTTTATAACAAATGAAAAAGTATTTTCCATGCCAGAACTGGCGGAGACTCCAAAGGGTGTTCCAACTCCAGCCCTTATCACAAGAGCGGTTCATAACCTAACTCCATACTCAAGCATTGAAGTTTTAAACCTTGGTTTAGATGTCATCCCTCAAAATACTCCCCTTTTAAACTTTAACATCTCTCCATCAGACTCGATTGCATCTGGAGCAGGAATAGATGCAAGAGCTGTGTTTGAGAAAGGAATGATTGCAGGAAAAAACTACGAGCTAAAGGGAAACTACCTCATCTTAGCAGAGAGCACTCCAAGTGGGACAACAACAGCCGCAACTACTGCTCTTGCCTTAGGATATGATTGTAGAGATGATTTTTCTTCAAGCTTTTTAGATTCTCCTGATTCTATTAAAGAAAAAACTATAGATGCGGCTCTTTTGCTTATAAATGATGAGATGAACAACTTTGAAAAACTCTCTTTAGTTAGCGATAATATGCTTATCTTTTGTGCTGGTTTTTTACTCGAAGCTTCAAGAAGATTTCATGTTATTTTAGCAGGAGGAACGCAGATGGCGGCTTGTCTGCTCGTAGCAGATGCACTCAAAGAGGATGTTTTGATGCGCGTTAAAAGTGAAAATATCACACTTGCAACTACCTCGTGGGTGGTAAATGACAAAGACTCAGACATCAAGCATATACTCTCGCATCTTAGCTACGCTCCTCACGCCATTTATACAAGTTTTTCTTTCGCAGATGCAGAGATAGAAGTACTAAAGCTGTACGATAAGGGGGAGGCAAAAGAGGGTGCAGGAGCAGGCGGAGCACTTGCTTACGCCAATGCAAACGGTATAACAAACAGGGAACTTTTAGAGAAAATCGAGCTTCTAATATATGGGATGTAAAAAATGAAAACTCTATTTATCGGTGGTATAAAAAGTGGCAAATCTATAAACGCCCAAAACTATATACTAAATATCAAAAGTGAGACTTCAGCCAACGCTAACCAATGGCATTCTCCACTATGTGTACCGCAAATAAGCGAGGCTAAAGCCTCACCTCCAAATGCCAACAAACCTATATATCTTGCTACAACAGAGTTTATAGATGCAGGCATGAAAGAACGCATAGATGCTCATAAACTTAGTAGAGGCGATGACTTTGTAACTATAGAAGAGCCTCTTAAGATTTTTGAAGCCATTAAAACTAACAAAAACCCTGTGTTAGTTGAGTGTGTTAGCATGTGGATAAACAATATGTTTTATCATGGCTTTAACTTTGAAGATATGCAAAAGGAGATTGAGCAAATTTTACAACTTGAGCAAAGAGTAGTCTTTGTTATAAATGATGTTGGATGCTCAGTTATACCTGATAACAAACTAGCACGCGATTTTATAGATGCAAGCGGGAAATTGTCCCAACTCATAGCAAGCAGATGCGACGAGGTTTACCATACCATTGCTGGCATCTCTACGAGGATAAAATGAAAAACTTTTTTAAAGGTTTCTCCCTTGCTGTCTCAATGCTTACAAGTGTTCCCTTTTTCAAAGTTCACGATTTTAACAGAGGCATCAACGGTTATGCAGTTTTGTTTTACCCTCTTGTTGGTTTTTTACTAGGTCTCATTTTATGGGGCGCTCACGCACTTTTAGATGGACATTTACCAGACTTGCATCTAGGCATCATCATCTTTACTCTTTGGGTTATCCTCACAGGAGCCTTGCATCTAGATGGATTAAGTGACACCATAGATGGGCTTTTTGTCTCAAAAGAAAAAGCCATAGAAGTTATGAAAGATCCAAATACTGGTGGAATGGGTATGATTTTTACTGCTACTTTTTTAATCCTAAAAGCTTCATCTTTATCTGTCTTTGATGCTTTTTATCTTCTGCCTGTAGTTCTTCTTCTTTCTCGTTTTAACGCTGTTTTAGCCATCTATCTTTTTCCCTATATCTCTCAAAATGGCATGGGAACTTTAGCAAAAGAGGAACTAAAAAGCTCTCAAGCCTTCATGGCTTTTATCTATGTAGCACTTCTTAGCATCCAAACGCTTGGTTTGTTTGTTTTAAGTTTGTTTGTTTTGTTTGTTATCAAATCTTTTTTTGTAAAGAGATATGGTGGTTTTAGTGGAGATATCTACGGTTTTACTATAGAAGTAACTGAACTTATCCTACTAAATGCCATCTTACTTGGCATCGCTTCATGACTATCACTTTAGTTCGCCATGCAGAAGTTGAGGAAAAATATATAGGATGCTATAACGGTCACATAGATATTGGCCTATCTTCCAAAGGTTATGCAGATGCCAAAGAGCTAGAAAAGCACTTTAAGGCGTCTGAGTTTGATGCTATATATTGCTCAGATTTAAAAAGAGCAAAAGAGACTTTAAAAGAGTTTATAAAGGGCGATAATGCCATCTACACTAAAGAGCTAAGAGAGAAGTCATGGGGCGAATATGAAGGCATGAGTTTTGATGAGATTTCTACAAACTTAAAGTATATAAACTTCAAACAGTGGACAGATGCACTTGGTGGCGAACCTATAGAGGAGTTTATCTCAAGAGTTGAAAAGTTTTTTTTCGAGTATCTCCCAGCACTAAAAAAAGAGAATGTTTTAGTAGTTACTCACAGCGGAGTCATAAAAACATTTTTGCATCTACTAAAAGGCATAAGCCTAGAAGAGGCCTTTTGTCTCTGTGTGCCTTACGCATCCTTTGTTTCATATGATAAGATAGTAGATAAAAAAGATAAAAATCATGCTTGAAGAGACTTTTAAAAATATAGACCATACTGATGCGGAGTGTGAAAGTAAACTTAAAGAGATGATAAAACTAGACTCACTAAGCATTAAATATCATGATAAAGTTATACTAGATAATATTTCACTTAAAATAGATGGGCATCTAAATATCTTAGGGGCAAATGGTAGTGGAAAAAGTACACTTGCAAGAGCTATTTGTGGGCTTACCCAATATGATGGAGAGATTTATATAGATGGGCGAAACATTAAAGAGTTGTCTCTAAAGCAAAGAGCGAAACTGCTTACTTATATACCTACTAAACTAGAAGTTTATGATGAGTTTATAAGCGTAGAAGAGTTTGTGCTTTTGAGTAGATTTACCTACAAAGACAGTTTTTTTGACTACTCTAGCAATGATAAGAAGATAGCTAAAAACACCCTAGAGTTTTTAAATATCTCACACCTTGCCTCTCACCCTCTTAGCTCTCTTAGTTCTGGTGAAGCACAGCTTGTCTCCTTGGCATCTTCACTTGTAGCACAGAGCAGAATCATTATCCTTGATGAGCCAACTGCAAACCTTGATCCAAAGAATGCAAAAACAATAGCCAAACATATAAAAGGCTTAAAAGAGTATCACCAAATCATCCTAATCACACATGATTTAGAGCTTGCATCTTACATCAACTCGCCAACGCTTTTTTTAAAAGATTTTAGTGCCTCTTACTATGAAAAATATGATGAGTTTTATAATGAGGCTAGACTAGAAGAGCTTTATGGAACCAGCTTTGATGGTTTGGCGGTGCGATATGATTAGATTTTTTATCTGGACTTTTTTACTGTTTGTGCTTTTAGTCTCTGGTTTTGTTGGTGCTATCTATCTTGACTTTAGTGAAGTTTTTAAAAATGACACTCTCGCACACTCTATCTTTTTTGAGCTAAGACTCCCTCGTGTTATCTTTGCATTTGCAGCTGGAGCCATACTGTCCCTTTGTGGGCTTTTATACCAATCTCTCTTTAGAAATGCACTTATGACGCCCTACACTCTTGGAGTCTCAAGCGGTGCAATTTTAGGTGCTGGAATTGCCATAAAACTCGGTCTTGGAAGCTTGGCTTTTGGCATCGCTTCCATCAGCCTCTTTGGTTTTTTCGGGGCGATGCTGAGTGTACTTTTACTTCTCTACTTAGCAAGGTTTTTAAAGCACTCTCATTTTGAGTCACTTCTGCTTCTAGGAATTGCCCTCTCACTCTTTTACACATCTGCACTAATGATAATTTTTTATCTAGGAAGTGCGTTGCAAAACGATATGCTTCTTCGTTTTAGCATGGGTTCACTCTCCATCATCGGCTGGGTACATCCCGTAACTCTTAGCATCATAGCTATTTTTTTATTTGTATCTATTTTTGCTTACAGACACGAACTACAACTTCTTAGCATCTCTGATGAGGGGGCAAAACTAAGAGGAGTTGATACAAAAAAAGTCACACTTTTACTTCTTCTTATCTCATCTTTTGCTATTGGTGTTCTTGTAAGTGTGAGTGGACCTATCGGCTTTGTAGGGCTTATAGTTCCTCATATAGTTGCAAAACTTTATAAAGAGCCGATAAACAAACGCATCACAAAAACGGCTCTGTTTGGTGGATTTTTCTTAGTTTTTTGCGACACTATAACAAGGGCTATCCCATCTCAAAGTGAACTACCTATTGGTATCATAACAGCACTAATAGGTGGACCATTTTTTATATATCTCATCATTAGTAGAAGTAAGGGTTAGGGTTTAATTTCTATACTTAGTGTTGTTGTGTGGATTATCTCATCACATTTAATGCCATCGCCCTTTTGAGAGTAGGATGCTGTAATCTTTTCAAACCCAGCCTCTTTCATCTCAACACTCGCATATCCATCTCTACCTCTCTTAGCGATAACTCAAAAGAAGCATTAAAAGACTTTATTGCATCATTTTCTGTCCATAATACAAGGCCGCTATATTAGCTACTAGCGTGCTACAAAAGGCCAAAATTGTCAATATTTTTTTATTCATAGTGCTATTATCTCTTGTTTATAGTAAAAAGGCTATAAAACAATTATTTTTAGCTAAAAAGTGATAAACTTCTTATCAAAATAAGACATTTACTCACCATCTGTAAAAAGATGAAACGATCAAAATATAAGCACTTTCTCGATGCTTTTTAGGTATAGAAAAGCTTCTGGGCATTTTAATATTAAATTAAATATTATAATATTTTATAACATGCTATAAAGAATTTTTAAGCACTTTTTCTGCTATAATGATAATACAAACAAATGTTCAGGAAATCATGATGCTAAAAACTGTCAAATCTAAAGTTATAACTTCCATTGTAGCCCTAAGTGTCCTTGGGCTATTTGGTATAACTTACTACTTATCTACAACTCTTCAACAACTCTCGGAAAAAACAGCAAAAGAGTCCCTTGCGATGCTAAGCGAGTCAATACTACAGACTATGACTACTAGTATGATGATGGGTGATCCTAAAATTGTAGAAGATGCTATTGAGGATGCAAGAAACATAGAGGGCATAGAGAGCTTAGTTGTAGCTAAATCGCAAGCGGTTATAGATGTTTATGCCCCAGGTGAAGAGTTTACTAAAGATGCTACTGTTAGAGAAGTTATTAGCAGTAAAAACAACAGAGTTATAGAAACAAATGAAGATGGTCATCACACGATTCGCCTTATAAAACCTGTAATAGCTGAGCAAAAATGTCTCACCTGTCACTACAATATAGAAGAGGGTTATGTCTTAGGTGCAGTTGATTTAGTTGTCTCACTCGATAAAAACGATGCACAAAATGCAGCTACAGAGACTACTCTTTTAGTTGCGCTCATAATTGGTGCTGTTTTATTTACCATTGCTGCGAGTATATTTTTCAAAAGAGAGATTTTTGGACCTCTATCAAACTTAAAAGAGCGCATCTCAGAGCTAGTTGGCGGAGATAAAGACTTAACTAAAAGGCTAAGCCATAGAAATGAAGATGAGTTTGGAGAGACTGCAGATGAGGTGAACAAATTTATAGAGATGGTTCAAAGCACTATTAACGAGATAAAATCTCTTGGTGAAAAAAACACCTCCATTGCATCTGAAATTGAGCAGTCTAGCCATGTGATCCGTGAGAGCACAGCTCAAGAGCGGGCTATTGTAGCTAACACAAACACAAAAAGTCTATCTATAAAAGATCTTCTTATTGAAAACATGCAAGCCTCAGAAGAGACTCAAAAAAATGTTAAAGAGGCACATGATGAACTTGGAACTGCTAGAGAATCTTTATCAGTTCTAGGCAAAGAAGTAAACTCTTTTGTTGAGACAGAGAATGAACTATCTAGCGAACTTGTAGGACTTAGAAGTGATGCTGATCAAGTAAAAGATGTGCTAAATGTTATAAAAGAGATAGCTGAGCAAACAAACCTACTAGCTCTTAATGCTGCTATTGAAGCAGCTCGAGCAGGTGAGCATGGGCGAGGTTTTGCAGTAGTTGCAGATGAGGTAAGAAAACTAGCTGAGAGAACTCAGAAGTCACTAACAGAGATAGATATTAGCGTAGGAACTATCGTTCAATCCATCAATGATGTAAGCGATAAGATGCATGTAAATGCAAAAAGTATAGAGAGTCTTCTTAGTATCTCCAATGATGTTGAGCAGAAGATCTCTACAACTTCTAATGCGATAGATACATCAACTAAGGTTGCAGATAAATCCGCTCGTGACACTATAGTCATCTCAAAAAGTGTTGAAGAGATTATAGAAGAGATTCACAAGATAGATGTCCTCTCAACTGCAAACAATACTAGTATCTCAAGTATAGAAAATGACTTAGAAAGATTAGTAAAAATAGCTCACTCTCTACAATCTACAATAGATCAATTCAAGAGTTAAAAAGAGAGGCTTTTAGCCTCTTCTTTTTCCTCTATATGACTTCCTTGTATAGTTCTTCTTAAAGCACGCCTGACATATATTGTACTTAGAATTTTTAGGTAGTGTGGCTGAGCATATTCTACAGTTTTGTACAAAGTGAGTCTGTTGCAATGACTCTTCTATATATCTATTTAGGATGCCTCTTGTCTTACGGGCTAGCTGGGCATCTAAAAAGTACTCCTCAAAACGATAACTAAGCCACAAATAGAGTGATATCTCTTTTACCATATCCTCAGCTATTAAAAGCTCTTGTGCTGTAGTGGCATATGATCTATTTAGTTGTGGGGGTGTGTAAGTAACTGGGATTTTTTTCTCTAGCGCTAAGATATAGCTCTCAAAAGCTGCGATAATATAAGGAGACTTTAGAGTAAGTGGCGCACAGGAGAGATGATACTTCGTAGCGATATCTAAATTGTAAGCATCTACTATAAAAGCAGCTTCAAGCATATCATCTAAGTTGTAAGCTCGAAAAGGGCCATTAAACTCCATATTTTTTACAAAAAACTTTAAAATCTCACTAAGTGAGTTCTCTTCTAAGATGTGTGAAACTAGTTTTATATGCTCTAGATTTGCCATCACATTAAAAGGTATAGTTATCTCTTTTGCCTTTTTATAAAAGTTTTTACTTACAATATTTAGAGCTTCAATGTTTAGCGCTCCTACAAAACCCTCTTCATTTAACCCATAACGACCAGCTCTTCCAGAGATTTGTTGTATCTCTGAGGCTACAAGATTTCTATCATTTACTCCATCAAACTTTGTTGCTTTTGAAAAAAGTATAGTCTTGATGGGAAGATTCATCCCCATAGCTATAGCATCTGTAGCGATAAGAATTTGTGTCTCTTTAGATCTAAAACGACGAGCTTCTTCTCGTCTTACTTCTGGAGAGAGATTTCCATAGACTACACTTACACTAAAGGTGTTTGAGAACTCTTGCTTTAGTCTTAGCACATCTCTTCTGCTAAAAGCGATGATGGCAGTTGAGCTTTGCACATCTTTTGGATGAGTTGGAGTCTCAAGGAGTGTGAGAGGATTTTTTCTCTCAAACTCAATTATCTCAAGCTCTTCACCTAAGTACTCAGCTAGTGCGATAATGGCAGCCTTAGAGTTTGATGAGCCTGTCATAATGACCTCTTTTGCAGGTGCCCCGATGATGGCATTTGCCCACGCCCAGCCCCGATCACGATCTCCTATCATCTGAACCTCATCTATAACACAAACATCAACATCCACATCAAAATTTAGCATCTCTATCGTTGAGCTTATATGCGTAGCCTCAGGATCTAAAATCTGCTCTTCTCCTGTTATAAGAGAGGCACTAATACCATCAGACTTTAAACCCTCATACCCTTCTAGTGCTAAGAGCCTTAGAGGTGCGAGATAGTACCCAGTATCTGCTACTTCAAGCTTTTTCATAGCAGTATATGTTTTTCCACTATTTGTTGGTCCTATATGAAGCGTTAGTTTTCTTCTCATACCCCTTGCCATAGCAAAAAGATTTTTAAAATCACGGATAGTTTGTGCTAAGAGTGCCTGTCTTTGCATCTTAACTATCTCATCATGAGTAGAACCGATAAATGCTTTGAGTGTTTTTCTTGCTACTTTTGGGTTAAGATTTAGTGAGCCATCAAGTCTCTCTAACAAGTCTTTATAGACTCTTTTGTGTAACTCTTCTTGAGAGAGATGCAGTAGTGAAGCATACTCTCTACACTCTTGGATTAAAGATTTTAGAGAGTTTAAGAAATCTTCTTCTTGATGAGCTGAGGCGTCTTTTATGGTTTGGCTAAAGTCTAGCTCTTTACTCTGCCATATATCTCTTAAAAGCGAATCTAACTCTATGTGAAGCTCAAGTATATAGTTATGTTCAATATCTGAGTATGGAGGTAAAAAACTCTCAGATACTCTAACTAAAAGCTCTTCTTTGTGCAACTCTAAACTTACAAGATTCAACTCTTTTTCTATAACACTTTGAAGTAGACTCTCTTTTAGTGGAGGGTAAGATGTTTTATACTTTGGAGGTGACGCTCTAAGTGCAGTTGTTATATCTTTTTGACTTAGGTAGAGATGCTCTTGTGGTAGGTTTTTTATAAAAAGATTTACCTCTTTTTGCTTTGCCTCTACAATACGCTCTTTATCTTCTTCTATCTCTCTTATAATCTCTTCATCATCACTATTTTGTATATACTCATCGCTATAAGTTTTTGTACTTAGTGTCATGATTTTATGAAAACTTTGAGCGTACAAAATATAGTGAAGTGAAGCGTTAAACTCTAGTGAGTTGTTTGTATCAAAGATGCCATCAAGTGCTTTTTGAAGTCTAGCTCTTTTTATCTCAAAGCGAATATGCTTTAGCTTTGACTCCATCTTCTCAATGGTTATCTTTTTACTTCTTATATCTTTAAAGGCATCTCTTAGGTATGCGGCTTCTTCTAGCGTTGCGTCCAACTCATCTATAAGTGAGTCGATTTTATCTTCTCTCTCTAGGTGTTGCTCTTTTGGTCTAGATGATTTGTAGATTTTGTTATCTCTTGCAAAAAAGTTTAGGATATCTGAGCGAAAACCAGAATCAGCCTCGCTCCAAATCATGCGAATAGCTTTTAGTAGCATCTCTTTTGAGTGGTCTATATCATAGATGCCAAGAGTGTTAAAAAGATCACTCAAAGTCTCGCTACTAACTCTCTCGACCCCTACATCAAAGGGGTCTCCATCAAAAAAATCTTTGATTCTTTGGTTTATTTTACTGTTTTTTTTGTTTTTCTTTGCCATGTGTGATTGTAGCTTTAAATGAGTAAACACAAAAGAGTTACGTTATCTTGAAGCCTCCTCTCATTTGTTTTTGGTATAAGATAAGTTACTTTTTACGAGTTTAGCCAAGATTGATTGTTAAGCAAAGTATTATGTAGTAAAAAGCCGATATAATACATTTATAAAAATATCAAGGTCATAATTTATGGAGATAACACCACTTCTACAATCTATCCTTGGCTTAGTCGCCATCTTAGCAATCTTAATCTTTCTACTATTCTTGCCATCTGATAAAAAGAAAAAGCAAGCAAATATTAGAAACTCAGCTACACCACAAAGGCAAGCTCAAAAAACTGACTTAGCATATCTAAGATCAATAGTCAAAAATAAAAAGTCAACAACTAAAGAGTTAGAACAGGCCCTAGCACTGGTCATAAAGCATCATGGGAACATTCATCCAAAGCTAGGGGCTAGGCCACATCCAGATTTCGATGTTTATATGGATTTTTTATTTACAATATGCAGACATCCAAACTCAAGCAAAGATATAATTATAAACTTTGATAAGAATCTTCGTAGACTCAATCCTGAGTATAAAAAAGAGATAAACGAAGCTATAACAAAAGGACTAAACTCACGAAGAGTCTAGTTCTTGCCTACTCTATAAGTTTTTTCTTCCACAAGCAAATCATCTAAGATTTTCATAACTAATTTAGATGCTTCTTGGGCATTTTGGAAGTATGTTTTAACATTCTCCGCTTCTTGTGTGCAGGTGCCGTTTTTCACACACTCTATAGCTTTGTGTATGTTATCATGTACATCTTTGTGAGGTTCAGCTAGTTTAGCGTAACTCTCTGCTTTTCCAAACTTCTCTTTTCCAATACCCTCTAGATACCATTTGCCAAGTCTGCACTCTTTGTCACTAACAAATTCAGCACTTGTTTTTCCATCAAAGATTGTTTTATAACCATTTGCTTTAAAGAGCAGATGGTCTAGTTTAGTTAAAACTACAAAGATTTCATACGTGATATTTATAGTCTCTTCTTCTATCTTTCTTGATGCTATGGTTAAATCGTCCGTTTTTTGGTGAAATACTATCATCTGGTTGTTCGCACTTTGACTCAACTCTTCCATAGACTTAGAGTGTTCATGAACTTCTTGAGTATTTTGTTTTAGGCTTTGGACTGTTATCTCAACTTCGCTTGTAGCCTTTTGAGTTCTCTCTGCTAGTTTTCTAACTTCATCAGCAACAACTGCAAAACCACGACCATGCTCGCCTGCACGTGCTGCTTCAATGGCAGCATTTAGAGCTAGTAGATTTGTTTGGTCTGAGATGTCTTTTATGAGAGTGATAACTTCTGAAATGTTCTCTACATTTGAGTTGAGCGTACTTACTTGATCAAACGTACTTGCAATATGCTCTAAAAGTGAGTTCATCGTACCTGTCATCTCAACTACATCAGTAGAACACTCACTCATATCTTCTTCATTGCTACAGCTCTCATGCTCTATCTCTTGTAAGCTTGATAGATTATCAGCCAAGTTTGACTGTAACTCTTTTAAATCGTGTTCGCATGAGTTTGTTAGGCCCGTAGTTAGTGCTTTTATAAGGTCATTCATAACTTCACTCTCACTATCTTTACTTATGCCTTTTTGTAATTCTATTACTCTATCATCAGCCTTTTGCAATGCTTCTTTTAAACTCTTTATCTCTAGATCTTTAGCTCTTAAGTCTGCTTCTAACTTTTTTGTATCTTTAAAAAACATTGGCACCTACCTATTTGAGTTTTTTGTTATCTAAGCTATAGTACACTCGGTAACATTACAAAGACATAAAAGAATAATATTTTTTTATAATAGCTTTATCATTTCAGACACCTTTCCTTGAACAATATTTATATCTTTGTCAAGGAGTCTTTTTAACATATCCATTTGCATAACCCCAGATGCGATTAAAGAGATACCCATAGTATCGGTTATAAGCCTAAGCGCGACTAGGGCTTGATTACTTTGAGTTAAAAAGAAATCGCCCTGTGCCTTAATATAGACAGGTCTAAACTCTTGTAAATATTGATAATCTACACTCTCCCCAATAAACTCAAAAACCCCCATATCGATGTTATATTTATCAAACAAGGCTTTATAGTTTTTAACTATAATAGAGTTTTGATGCATAAACTTATCTGGCACCTCAACTATAAGCCTAAAAGGAAGAGCCTTGGCATGTGTAAAAAAGAGTTTATGCATTTTATCAAAAGTGCCCTCTTCTACGAGGTAATCATACGGAAGCCTAAGTGAACATACCAAGTTTTTAAGAGAGATATCTGGAGTTTTAAACATCATATCAAGTACATTATCATATATTTTAGAACTTAGCCCCGCTTGGTTCGCGGGGGCCATAAACTGACCATAATAGTATATTGTCTCTTTATCTATTTTTAGATTTATGCTTAAGATATTGTGTACTATTTTTTTTCTCTTAGCATCTACTACTTTATATGGGGCAAAGCTAATATGCTTGTCTTTAACAGCATCTTTTATAAGTTCCCTCCACGCATCTTTGCCCATAACATCAACTGTAGTTTGTGCTTTTGCTAGATAGATTTTGATATCACTAAACTTTGCTTGTGTTAAAGCGTTGTCAGATTGTGAGAGAAGTTCTCCTATACTATCTTTGTAGTTATACTCATACAAACCTAAAGAGATATAAGTAAGGCTTGCATCTAGCTCAAATCCTTTTGTTATTTTTTGGCATGAGTTGTAGATATTTTTTGCTAGTATTAACCCATCTTTTTCTAAACAATCAGGAAGTAAGATAGAAAACTCCGTACCATTCATTCTAGAAACAATGGAATTTTCATAGTTAGTAGCATGTGCATCGAATATGTTTGCCATTGATAAGAGTAGTTTATCTACCTCTTTGTGCCCTATTTGTTCATTTGCTTCTATCATTCCACTTATAGATATCATCATATTTATGCCACCTTTTGAAGCTGCATCAACCTTGAGATACTCTGGAAGTTTATCTATGAGATATTTTCTGTTTTTAAGACCTGTAACCTTATCTATATACTCTAGCTCTTTTTGATATTTTAGCTCTTGACTAGCTTTAGCAAGCATGGCTTTTACTTTTGAGACCATGTTATTCATGCCCAAAACCACATCTTTAAACTCTACTGTTGATGGTATGCTTTGTTGAATAATAAACTCATTTCTAATAATAGCTTCAGCTTGTTTCTGTACACCTTTTAAAGGCTTTAGAATCGCGACTAACAGAAGGTTTAGCACAATAAGTCCAATGATAAAAATGATACTAGAAGAGATAAGTAAATCTATCAAGATTGTATATAGTTGTTTGTATGCGTATGAGTCATCACTTTGAACACTCAAGATTCCAACTTGATTCCATCCAGACGAAACATTTGCTGATGCAACTGGTGCTTCGATATTTACAAGCTCTAAAAACCAAGATGGCACATCAATGGTATCTCTTTGAAGCTCTCTATCATATATAAGAGCTTCATCAACATCCTTAAGTACTATGCGACGGTAGTTTCCACTATCAAAGTTAGCATTTATCATAGTTGTCATTATAGAGATGTCGCCATTTGCGCTCCCTAATGAAAGGCTGAGTGAAGTTGCACTATTCTTAGCATCTTCATATAGTCTCTCTTGAACTGAATTGTTTGCACTTTTAAAGTTTAGAGTTAAAACTGTTGCTAGAAATATAAGCAAAAATATTGATAGCATAAATGCTATCTGTTTAAATAGTGTCATATTTTTTTCCTTTTCATCTTTAGTTTTAGTTCGTCAAATTTTTTGTGGGATTTTTGGTTTTTAATTTCTTTACCTGTTTCTACTCTATATAGACTCTCTCCATTGAAGTGGTAGATCGGTGTTAAGTCTTTTCTTTGTGAAGCTTTTAGAACTTTAAAATTGTTGTTATCCAAGACAAGTGGTTCACTCCGAGGTGTCTCAAAATAAGTCAAAACCATATGAGCCTCTTTAAATTTGCTTGAACGAACATAGGTAAAAAAAAGTTTTTTAGCGTCTACTTTAAGATACAAAAGAGCGAAATATTTAGAAATAACATAGTCTTCACAATCTCCTCTATCTCGTCCTAAAAATTCCCACGGAGTAGCCCAATAGTCTGGCTTACCATATATTTTCATATCCGGAGAGTACTTTACTTTATTGAAAAATGAGTTTACTTTTTCTAACTTTTTTATATCGCTTTTATTTTTTACGGCATCAAGACTTTTTTGAAGATAGAGAAATCTTTTCTTTGCAAAAAAATTGTACTTTTTAGTGATCTTCTCTAAAAGCGTGGCATCTACATATGGCTCAGCCCAAAGTAATGAGAAATGAACGAATAGTAGTGATATAAAAAAAAAGATTTTAAACTTGCTCATAGATGATTATATCAAAACTTCTTGGGCAAGGTATGAAATATCACAAGAGCTTAGTCTTGCATTTCTTATAGTGTAAAATTTGATTACTTATAAAGTTCAAAAGTGATTTTTTTCTTTTTAATCTGCTTTTGGCAACATAGTTGATATAATCCCAAGCTCTATAAAAAATCTTTTATTTTGATAACAAATCAAGGAAATGTATATTATAACTATGGCTAAAATAAAAAATACACCACTAGTTGAAAAACCTAGAAAAAAACCGCTCCTAAAGAGTGCTGAACCTTTATCAAAAACTACTCACCATCAGATACAAAACAGAAGATATATAGGAAATAAACAAAAACTCTTAGATTGGATCTTCACCATTGTGCAAAAAGAGTGCCCTAATAGTAAGACTTTCACAGATATCTTTGCAGGAACTGCAATCGTCTCATCTGTAGCGATAAAACACTATAAAAATGTTATCATAAACGACTTCTTACACTCAAACAACATCATTTATAGTGCTTTTTTTGACAATAAAGAGTATGATGCAGACAGACTAGACAATATCATAAACGGGTACAACAACCTAAACCCTGATGACTTAGAGGACAACTACTTCTCAGATAATTTTGGGGGTAAATATTTTAGCCATAACTCATCAAAAATCATTGGATTTATTAGAGCAGATATCCAAAAAAACAAAAAAAACTTAACTCCAAAAGAGTACGCCATCTTGCTCGCTTCTTTGATCTACTCCTTAGATAGAATTGCAAATACAGTAGGTCACTACGATGCTTACTTTAAAAAGAGTTCCATTGAAGATAAGTTTCTTATAAAGCTCATAGAACCTTTAGATGTAAAAGCAGAGGTACAAATCTTTAAAGAGGATGCAAATAAGCTGGCAAAGAGAATAACAACTGACATAGTCTATATCGATCCACCATACAACTCTAGACAATATAGTCGTTTTTACCATGTTTTAGAGACCTTAACTAAGTGGGATAAACCAAAACTTCACGGCGTTGCCTTAAAACCAGAGCCTGAAAATATGAGTGAGTATTGTAAAGTTCAAGCCAAACAAAAACTATATGAACTAGTTAGTGATATAGATGCAAAGTACTTTGTAGTATCTTACAACAACACCTATACCTCTAAAAGCAACTCCTCTAAAAATAAAATCACGCTAGAAGAGATACAAGAGGTTTTAAACTCCATTGGAGAGACTAAAGTCTTTGAAAAAGAGCATCAACAATTTAACACTGGAAAAACGGACTTTAGTAACCATAGAGAGTTCTTGTTTGTAACTAAGGCCAAGAGATGACTCTTGATATCATACGCTCTCCGATGTTTTATGTTGGAGACAAATATAGACTCATAAAAGAGATAAAAGAGTACTTTCCTAAAGATATAGAGACTTTTGTGGAGCCATTTGTTGGTGGCGGAACAGTTTTTCTAAACACTAAAGCTAAGAACTACATTTTAAATGATATAGATACTAATGTATATAAACTTCATCTATTTTTACAAAAAAATTCCATCAGAGATGGGTTTATAGAAGAGCTTTTGAGCTACATTAAAAAGTACAATCTCTCAAGATCTTTTTTAGAAGATATTGTTCCACAGGAGCTTAAACAAAAGCACAAAAAAACATACTATGCACACTTTAACAAAGAGGGATATGCGAAACTAAAAAATGATTTTAACAAACTAAAAAAAAAGAGTGATTTGCTTCTGTATTTGTTGTTGATTTATGGATTTAACAGAATGATAAGATTTAACTCAAAGGGCGATTTTAATGTACCTGTAGGAAATGTGGACTTTAACAAAAATGTTCTTTTGGCTCTAAAAAATTACTCCGATTTTTCAAAAGACAAAAATATTGAGTTTCACAATCTAGACTTTAAAATATTTGTACAAAAGCACACTTTTAAAGATAAAGACTTCATATATTTAGACCCTCCATACCTAATCACTTTTAGTGAATACAATAAAATCTGGAGTGAAGAGAAAGAGATGGAGCTTCTTGAGCTTTTAGATGATTTGGATAAAAAAAACATCAAGTTTGCCATCTCAAATATCACGCACTACAAAGGAAGAGTAAACACCATTTTTGTTGAGTGGATGAGCAAATACTTTGTTAAAAAAGTCAAAAGCAACTACATTAGTTATCATGATAACTCCATCAAAAAGATTGAAGAAGTCTTAGTGATGAACTATGAGTAAGACGGCTTTAACTAAAGAGAATAAAAAAAACATACTTTTAGATAGTATTGATATGAGCGATAAAGACATCTCTTTAAAATACAACATATCAGGCAAGGATTTACTTGATATTTATAAAGAACAAAATAAAGGAGTCCTGATGGCAAAAAGAAAACCACAATACAAGCCTCTACTTTTTACTACTACCGTTAGAAACCCAAGCCGAGTTAAAAGCTTACTATATGTTTTAAAAAAGTTTGACAAAGAAGTCTTAACAAATGAACTTGCAAAGACAATAATGGGAGAGCTTGTAAGATATGGACTTTATCGCCCCACTAGAGAAGTCACCCCAACTATAAAATCAAAACAAGAAGGCACAAATAGAGGAGAGTTTGCTAATGAGATCTTAAGCGATAAAGAAGTTTTGCACCTACTAGATGCAAATCCACAAGATCATAAAGAAGCAGATTTTGATAGTGGTTGGGCTTCAAGATTTGCTACAGTTTTTGACTTTACTAAAGAGTTGGGTTTTGTATATTTTAAACAAAACTTACAAATCGAGTTTTCAAAAATAGGTTTAAAATTAGCTAGTGTTTTTGAAGTGGAGATAGTTGATGGCTTTATAATAGTCTCAGAAAATCATCCAGAGTTTGAAAAACAAGCCTTTATCCACTCCTTTGCAAAATACCAAAGAAAAAATCCCTTTGTAAGAGTTTTAAATGACAATATCCCTCTAATCCTACTGCTTGAGACTATACTCAAACTAAACAGCGATGAGAGATTTAACTCCGCGGGTATATCAAAACTGGAATTACCCCTAATAATATTTTGGAAAAACAATAACGCTCAAGAGCTTTATGAGAGAATAGTTAAGCTTAGATTAGAGTACAAATATCAGCCAAGTTGGGAAGTTATTATCGATATTTGTACCGATGAGATCATGCAAGGGGATTTTAAAAAGTTTAAGCCAAGCTCCATCATGAATGAGTATCCTGATGAGTTTATAAGAAAGATGAGACTAACAGGACTAGTCTCTCTAAGAGGTGGTGGACGCTTTATTGATATCAATAAAAACGAGTTAGAGACCATCACATATATATTAAAAAAATACTCCTCATACACTCTCTATACTACAGAAAAAGAGTACTTCAACTATATGGCAGAGATTGATGATAACCTAATCTCATTTGAAAATAAAAAAGTCAGTATAGAGCAAAACAATAAATACTTAGAAAAATGGGTTGCTGATTTTGACTGGCAAACACTAAAGAGTGAGTTGCTGATACTACAAAAAAATAGTCTCTCAAAACATAATATTTTAAAATATTTAACCAACCCTACAAGACTCGAATTTTTAACTGCTATTGCCATAAAACATAAGTTTGCTAAAGTTAAAGTCATCCCAAACTATCCTTGTGATGATGAAGGTATTCCAACATCAACTGCTGGTGGACAAGGAAATCAAGGCGATATTGAGTGTTTTGAAGATAGTAAAGGTGTCTTAGTGGAGGTTACAATGTCTGAGGGAAGGACTCAAACGATGATGGAGATCTGGCCCATCAGCAGGCACTTAGAAGAGTTTGCTAAAAAATCCATAAACCCTATATGCCTCTTTATAGCACCTAGTATTTTTAAAGACTCTCTTAGGCAGATAAAATTTGTAAAACAAGAGGATGATATTTTAATCATCCCAAAAACTATAGACTCTTTTATTGAGTATTTAGAGAGTAGTGACTCCTTGCACCCCAAAGAGTGCAAGGATGATTTTATACTTGGTACTTAAGACCTAAAGATTTCGAGTTTATTATTAAGCTCTTCTGTCATATTGTTTAGATGTTCAGCTGCTGCTGCTATCTCCTCAACATTTCTAGCATTTGTGATGGAGATCTCATTAATAGAAGAGACTTTTTGAGCTATATCTTCAACATTTTTACCAGTTGATTCAAAATCGCGTACAGTTTTATCATTAGCCACAACTGCAAGGTTTACAATAGAGACACTCTCGTTTATTTTTGCCTCAACTTCAGAAGCAGATGTTGCTAGAGCTTGAATATCTTCTGAATTGTCGCTTATTTGTGTACTTGCTTCAAGGATTGACTGCACTATTACATTTATAGTTGCATTGATCTCTACTAATGATTTTTGAGTTCTCTCAGCCAACTTTCTAACTTCATCAGCAACAACTGCAAAACCACGACCATGCTCGCCTGCACGAGCAGCCTCTATAGCGGCATTAAGCGCTAAAAGATTTGTTTGGTCTGCAATATCGCTAATAACTTCTAAAACATTTTTTACTTCATTTGCATCCTGAGAGAGTGTTGTCATCTTGTGTGAGAGCTCAACTTCTGTATGTGCTGTTTCTTGTACTTTTGCGTTCATTGCTTTCATCTCATTGCGCGCAGTATTTAAGTTCTCATTTGCTCTAATTATCTCTTTTTTGCTCTCTTGGGCGTCTACTATAGAAGACTGTATCTCTTCTTCAATCTGCAACGCTCTTTGGTTTGCTTCTTGAGTAACAACAACTGATTTTTCAACATTTCCTCCAACGCCTAGAGCAGTTGTAGAGAGTTCATGTGCTATAGATGCATTTTCATTTGAAGAGCGTTTAGTGTTATCAATGAGATCGTGGAGTTGATGGGTAAACTCATTAAAACTAACCGCTATATCACGAATCTCTGCTGGTGCATCTGTATCAACTTTGATGGTTAAGTTATGCTCATTTGTAATCTTTAACATCGTATCTTTAAACTTACGCAGTGGCTTATTGATTCCTGAGGTTATTATATACCAAGCGACGCCTAAACTAACCATAATAGCAATAATCAAAATTAAGATCATCATAGATTTTGAACCATTTAAGGCATCTATACTCTCTTTTGCCATGTTTTTCGTACCATCAAATCCCGCATTGCTAACTTCATCTACAATCTTAACAGCTTCTAGTGCAGTTTTTGAAATTTTCTTTTTGATTGACTCAACTTCAATATTTATTTTTACAATAGCTTCAAGATTATCTTTATAAGAGATGGTAGCTGCTTCAACTTTTTTATAAGACTCCATATCCTTTGCACCTTTGCGAAGCTTTTGTATAGGTTCTAAAACCCTATCAAAATCTTTAAGTGCTTCTTGTAAGATAGTAATATCGTTCATAGCAGCAGATCTAAAGCTAGCTAAACGAAGTTCTTGACCTCGATCGTACGCATCATTAGCCATTAAAAGTCTCTCTACTTGTACTTGCATATTTTTATCTGTTTTTCTTGCTTGCTCAATCTGCTTTTTTTGATTTTCAAACATTTTTTCTGTCTGCTGAGTAAAAACTTTTGCTTTTTCATCAAGCTCTTTTTGTATATCTTCTTTTTGAGTAAAGAGTCGCTCAACCTCTTGAGCATCAACTTTGTATTCATTTAGTCTTGATTCTATTATTGGAAGGTCTTTTGCCAAAACTGTTAAGCTTGGGTATTTACTAGAAATATTTTTAAGTTCATCTAGTTTTTCAAACATAAGCACCATAGTTTTATCTGCTTCTTTTTTAAATGCTAAATCTTCTGAATATAGAAGTTTAGAGGTATCGATTCTTGCTTTTGCAAAGTTTCTCTCTAAAGATGTAGCAACATCAACTTCTGCGATATACTCATCACTGAGCCTTTCTGAGTTACTAATAGCACTAGACATACTACTAATGGCGATTATTCCCATAATGACCATTGCTAATAGGATAATTGCAAATCCTATACTTATCTGTTTACTTAAACTAATTGTGGACATAATGTTACCCTCGCTGTTTTTATTTATTTTAAAATTATACAAAAGCAATTCTTAATGTTAAGCGAGGTAAGGAAGAAAAATATCTCTATTGGTATGGTTTATCTATTTTGTCTCTTATTAAACCCAGTAGTTCCCTCTTTAGCATCTATTTTATTTTCTTTTTCATAAGGTTTTAAGTAAGCTGGTATCGCTCGCCCTTTTAGTTTCATCATATCTTTTATCATTTTAGATGCTATAAGTTTATCACTTAGTTTTTTCTCATCTTTAAGATATGTAAAGAGCAGCTCACCTTGCCTTTGAAGCGAGATTTTGTATGTAGAATCTGTTTGAGTATATATCCATAGACTAAAGTTATAAAAGTTTTTAAAGACCTCATTAGAGTCCATCCAAAGAAGCTTTACACTCTCATTAAAGTTTGAGCTATTATAAAGTAAGTCCCAAAATCTAGCAAATCTTTTCATGATCTGAATATCAAAAAAAGTAAGCTTATTGTTTTTTAGTATATCGTACGGCGGAGTGTCGCTATAGACCATTCCCTGCTCTATGTCGTGCCTATTTATAAAGGTTCCAGAGAGCTTTTTAAGTATGCCTATCTGTATCTCGCAACTACTCAATGCTACTAGCTCATCAAGATTTGCACCAAAGCTCTCTAAGCTCTCACCAGGAAGTCCGACTATCAAGTCAAGATGGATATGAGCATCTGTCTCATGTTCTAAAAATGAGATATTCTCTTTTATCTTATCTAGTTTGAGCTGTCTTGAGATATTTTTTGCTACTTCAAGGTTAAGTGTTTGTATGCCAATTTCAAGTTGTAGGGCACCTTTGTTAAAGAGCTTGATTTTCTCTTTTATAGATGCAGGAAAATGATCAGGTATAACTTCAAAGTGTGCAAAGTAAGGTTCATCTTTTGCTAAAAAGAAGTCTAAAATCCTATTTGCACTCTTCATATTTAGGTTAAAAGTTCTATCTACAAACTTAAAAGCCCTAGCTCCTCTTTGCCAAAGTTTTTCAAACTCCATCATAACCGCATCTAAATCAAAAGCACGAACACGCTCATCCATTGATGAGAGGCAAAACTCACACTCGAAAGGACAGCCTCTTGAGATCTCTACATATAGATAACGGTTTTTTATATCATCATCTGTGTAGTGCTCATAAGGAAGACAAAGCTCCTTTAGCGATGGTAGAGCCATCTTTATAACTCTTTGTGGTGGTTTATTATCTACTATATCTCTACAAAGCTTATAAAAGGCGATATCTCCCTCGCCTTGAACTATAAAGTCTGCTGCATCAAAGTTGACTCTAAAAGGCTCATGCGTGACCTCTGGTCCGCCTAATACTATCTTTATCTCAGGTGAGACTTTTTTTATGATGTCAATTAGTTCATGTACCTCTTTAGCATTCCAGATATAGACACCTATACCTATGATTTTTGGAGAGTACAAAAGTAGTTTTTCAGCTATTGTTTGTATGGAGTCATTGATACTAAACTCGACTATCTTTGCATCTTTGCGTAACTCTTTTAGGTTTGCATAGAGGTATCTTAGTCCAAATGAGCTGTGAGTATATCTTGAGTTGAGTGTTGTTAGGATTATCATATCAGAAGTTTATCATAAACAAAACAGACTAAGGAAAAAAGGGGAAGCAAACTTAGTCTGTTTAAAAAATTTATAGGAGTTTCTTTGTCTCGATTATGAAAGGGGGAAACACAATTGAGATATGAGATTATATTTATTATAAGTTAACATAAAGTAAATATTTACTCTTTCTCATAAAACTCTTCTATCATATTGTCAAGCTTAGTGTAGAGCTCTTCAGATGCTTCTTCCATAGTCTCAAAGTTTTCTAAAATAGCTTTAGGGTTGTCAAATTTCAGTGTTGTCCCATTTTTAACAAACTCTAAATTTTTAAAGACTGAATCATGGACCTGAGCATGAGGTGCTTCCATCTCTTTAAATGCTTTAGTATGCCCAAATCTCTCCTCTCCTGTTTGTGCATACCATTTACCCATGCGACAATTTTTATGATCTGCAAAAGTTCTTGTTTTGTCTGATTCAAGTACAGTTGAGTAAGCATTTGACTTAAAGATGATGTGATCAACTTTAACTAGAGTTGTAAAGAGACGATTTTGAATCTTAACTGCTAATGCCGATGAGTGTTCAGCTAGAGAATTTAGCTCTGTGAAAGTTCCCTTAAACTCATGTATAACATCGGTTGAGTCTTGTGCAATTTGTGAAATATTATCAGAATTTACTCTCATATCATTTGCATCTTGTTGCAAGGTTGAGATATTTATCTCTATCTCAGTTGTTGCTTTTTGAGTTCTCTCGGCAAGTTTCCTTACCTCATCTGCAACTACGGCAAAACCTCGTCCATGCTCACCTGCACGAGCAGCCTCAATAGCCGCATTTAGGGCTAGCAAATTTGTTTGGTCTGCTATATCTTTTATAAGACGCACAACCTCTGAGATCTCCTTTGAGCGACCCTCAAGACTAACAATACCCTCATGACTTGAGCCGATGAGCTCTAAAAGAGAACTAAGTCTTTGACCGATATCGACAACACTTGTAAGGCTTTTTGATGACTCTTCTGCGGTTTTATGAGCAACTTCAACTATCTCATTCGCATCTACTTGAGAAGTATTTATATCCTCTTGTATAACATTAAGACCAGCACTAATACCACCACCTAGTGTGCTTAGTTTTTGTGCTAACTCTCCTCTTATCTTTGTCTCATAACCCTTTGCTATTGAAGTTATTGCAACATTTAAGCTACTTGAAGTAGAACGAAATATCCCATGCAAGCCTGCTGAATAAGTTTTTCTATAAGTCTTTCCAACAGAAGCATTTTCTATCGTTGTCTTAGTGTCTCTCATAAACGCTTCGAGTTGATCTAGGACATCGTTTAAAGCCCAAGCTCTTTTTGAAATTGAAGAATTATTATCAGGAATGTTTGTTACTCTATCTTCAAGATTACCAAGAGCTGCATTTTTTAAAACTCTTTGAATATCTTCTACGATCACATCATAGGATTCATCAGATTTACTCCAAGGAGCAAAAGCTCCTATCACTAGAGTAGCTATCATAACTCCAGCTAGGATGTACTCAGATATTATCAAAGCGTAAATAGCCACACCAAGGAGTGCGACAAATAGTAATATGGTTCTATTATCCTTGAAGGGAGATGATGTATTCATCGTAACTTACTCCTTTTTCTTTTAAGATATCAGTCAAAACTTCAAACGAAGCATCAACACCACTACTTTTCTCAACTTCTATCATCTTTTTGTATAGTTCAATGATGGACTCAAGTGCTTTTGGATTTGGTTTTCTTCTAACTGAGTAGTAGCCTATGATATTACCTTTTTCATCAATCGATGCAGTAATATTAGCATAGACCCAGTAAGCATTATCATTTTTTGTTCTATTTATAATAAAAGCAAATACCTCTTTTTTTTGAGGTATTGTCTCCCATAAATATTTAAAAATAGCCTTTGGCATATCAGGATGTCTTAAAATATTATGCGGCTTGCCCAGCAGTTCTGATTCACTATATTCAGATATATCTATAAATATTTTATTAGTATAGGTTAAACGACCCTTTAGATCAGTTTTTGAGACAATAAAATCATCTTCTTTTAACTCTTTTATCATAAAAAGTCTCTCCCTTCTGTGTAATTTTGTTGGTTGACTTGTATCAAAAATATTATAGCATATATCTTGGATATAATGTTTAATCTCAATCAAGGAACGTCTCTAAAAAATGCAATTTATACTCTCTCTATTTTACTTTTTATACTTTGCAATTATTGGAGTATATATTATATTTTTACCTAAAGTTCTCTCTATACTAAGCTACAGTCCAAGTGAAATAGGTATTATTTTTGCAGCTGGGCCTCTTGTTAGATTTTTGCTCCCCTTTGCCTTTGTTAAAGGTTTAAAACTAAACAACAAAACATTTAATCTTGCTATCTTTATCATGTTAGTAAGTAGCATCTCTTTTTATTTTTGCATAGATACTTTTTATGGACTCTTGTTCTCAAATATTGGTCTTGGAATGGGGCTTAGTGTTATTTTACCTTTTGTTGAAGTTATCTCCCTAGATACTATGAAAAAAGAGCGCTATGGAAAGATTAGGCTCTTTGGCTCTATTGGTTTTATCTTTGTTGCACTTGTTTTGGTTAAGTACTTGAGTTCCCCACAGATTGCCCTAAATTATTTGCTTGTATTTGCTTCTTTAACTGCTCTTGTGGCTTTTGTCATAGCTAGGAGCACTTCTACAAATACAAAAGAATATGCACAACAAACAAATGACATAAACCTTTTGACTGACTGGAAGTTATGGCTGGGGCTAACGCTTATGCAAGTTAGTTTTGGTCCCTTTTACAACTTTTTTACTATCTATGAAACAGATCATGGCATCTCTTTAGATATGACCATATATCTTTGGAGTTTTGGTGTACTAGCAGAAATAGTTATGCTCTATTATCAAGCTAGATTTTTGCGTAAAAATCTGCTTTTGATCTTAAAAATCACAACTTTTGCAACTGCTCTGAGATGGTTTTTACTATTCTTGTTTCCACAAAATCTTGTGATGCTCTTCTTATCTCAACTACTCCACGCTCTTAGCTTTGCGCTCTTTCACTCCGCGGCCATCAGCTACTTGTTTTATCTCTATAAGCACAAGGCTCTAGCGCAACAGTTCTTCTCTGGCATCACTTATGGTTTAGGTGGGTTTGTGGGTGCTTTGTATGCTGGATATGTTTATGAGCTGTTCCCAAGATACCTCTTTTTAAGTTCAACTTTTATAGCACTTTTGGCATCTTGGTTTATCTATCTATGGAGCAGAAAAACTCTAACTAGCAGTAAAATCTAGTTGTAAAACTAAAATAGATCCCCAATCAAGACAATAGAATCGCTTTTTGCTATGCAAAAATGTTTCTTTAGAATTTAGGATAACGATGAGTCTGGCTCAGGATGACGATGAATCAAGTTCAGGATGACGATGAATCAAGTTCAGGATGATGATGAATCTAGCTCAGGATGATGATGAATCTATCTCAGGATGATGCCTCCCCACCGTCATTCCGTGCTTGACACGGAATCTCTTGTTAGAGCTACAAAAAAGTCAGGAGTAAAAAACCCCACTAATAGTCCATAATCACGTTAACAGTGAAAGTTTTATCTGTGTTTTTTTTGCCCTCTGGCGGAGAGTTTACATAGTCAACTTTGTAGCTTATACCTGCTGAAAAAGTAGAGTTAAATTTGCTAGAGAGTGCACTCTTTGAAGTAACAAAAAATACGCTAGAGTCTTCAATCTCTGATCTATATGAGATATCTTGATCAAATTTTAAGTTTGAAAAGACTTGCCAACCATAAACACCTTTGATTCTGTATGAACCATATCTATCTATCTCTCCATTCTCAACTCTTGCCACTGCAATATTATCAGGGTTTGGATAGGATATGGTAGCACCAGTTGCATCATACTCAGTATCTTCTACGCTATCCTCTGAAAAAAGCACACTCCCCTCAAAGGTAAGTTTATGGTTCTCTTTTTTTATAAAAGTATATTTAAGACCTGGACCTGTATAGAGCTGATAGTTATAACCTGAAAATTTATCTTGTTTAAACCCAAATAAATACGTTGCAGATAGTCTACTTGTTAACAAGTAGCTATACCCTAGCTCAGTTGTATATTTATTTTTAGTCTCAACATTATCATCTGTTGCATACTGAGCATCAATAGAAAACTCTACAAGATGCAATCTGCTCCAACCCTTTTTTACATTCAAATCTAAATTAAATGTATCAGTATTTGTATTTCCTTTAGTTTGCATAAGTCCTAACTCTGCACGGGCTACAAGTTTTGTATATGGAAGCTGTGATTGTAAGCTATTTATCTTATCTATAATTGCTTTTTTTTCTGCCTTTGCCTCGACTATCCTAGCCTTTAACTCTTCTTCACTTATACCCTCTTGTGATGCTATAATGAGCGAACTTGTCACTACTAAACCTAGTACAATTTTCTTCAAATCTTTCCTTTATCTTTGAGTGTGAACATCTAATTGAGGATAAGGTATGGATATACCCTTCTCATCAAATGTAAGTTTTACTGTCTCTAATGAATCATAATACACGCTCCAATAGTCCTCTGTTTTTGTCCATGCACGAAAAATAAGATTTATGCTAGAATCTGCTAGTTCGCTAACTGCTACAAATGGAGCAGGCTCTCTTAAGATTCGCTTATCATCCAGCATAATCTGCATCAAAATCTCTTTTGCAAGCTTCAAATCATCATCATAACCAATGCCAAAAGTATGACTAAGTCGGCGAGTACTTTTTTTTGAGTAGTTGGTTATGTTTGATTTTGTAATAGCTGAGTTTGGTACCGTGATGGTTCTATTATCAGCAGGCGAGATGGTTGTTGAGAAGAGATTTATATCTTCTACCGTTCCACTAGCCCCTCCAGCATCTATAAAGTCCCCAACCTTAAATGGGCGAAAGACTATGATAAGGACTGCCGAACCAATATTTGAGAGTGAGTCTTTAAGTGCTAAACCAACTGCCAAAGATGCGGCACCGAGTATCGCAAGAAAAGAAGTTGTGTCTATCCCTAGAGCATTTAAAGAGCTAAGTACCACAACCACAAGCAGCGAAAAGTACATAATACTATCTGCAAACTCTACTAAGGTATCATCAACTTTTGCTTTTATTAGGAGACTTTTACTTAATGCTGTAAGCTTTTTAATTGCCCATTTTCCAATAAAAAAAATGAGTATAGCGGCAATGACTTTTAAGCCATACTGGCTCAAATAAACAAGCATCATATCAATATATTTTGATATCTCCATCTCACGCCTTTTGTAAAAATTTTGGAATTATAGCAAAATTATAGTGAGCTTGCTCTGTTTTGCCTTTTTTAGAGACAATTATGCAAAATCAAGATAAAGTTAAAGTGATTTTATGATAATAAGATGTACAATAGTACATGAGAGAAAATATTTTTATTTATAAAATTGGATTACTATTTTTAATACTTTCTCCTCTATATGCCGGTGTAGAGGAGAGTGGTTCTTCGCTTACATATTGGCTTATTTTAGGTTTTATAGTTTTAGCGCTTATATTTGTTCTATACAGATACAGCATCATTGAAGAGTACTCAAAAAATCTACAACAAAACATAGACATCATAGACAAGCATGTGCTTATCTCTTATAGCGATAAAAAAGGTAATATTACTTATGTTAGCGAGGCACTATGCAAACTAACAGGTTACACAAAAGAAGAGCTAATAGGAAAAAATCACAGAATTTTTAAACATCCAGACACTCCAAGAGCAGTCTTTAAGAAACTTTGGCAAACTATAACTCAAGGTGAAGTATATAAAGGTGAACTTAAAAACATAAACAAAGCGGGCAAAGCTTACTGGATAGAAGTAACCATCACACCCATCATAAACAAGTATGGAGAGATAGAGGGTTATAGTGCTATTCGTCAAGATATTACAGATAAAAAATATGCTCAAAAGCTCTCTATAACAGATAAACTAACACAAACATATAACAGACTCCATCTAGAAAATATCTTAGCAAAAGAGACACAAAGAGCTAACAGATATGGAGAGATTTACTCGGTTATTATCATAGATATAGACAAATTTAAACTTATCAACGACAACTATGGACACGATGTTGGAGATAAAATCCTTATAAGTGTTGTGGAGATTTTAAACTCAAAAATAAGACAAACAGATGTTTTAGGTCGCTGGGGTGGAGAAGAGTTTCTCATAATATGCCCTAAATCAGACATGGATCAAGCCTATATAGTAGCTCAAAAATTAAGAGTTGCTATACAAGAGCATGAGTTTCCTATAATCAAAAAACTAACCTGTAGTTTCGGGGTTTCTCAGTATAGATCAAAAGATAAAAACTCAGATGCGGTTATAAAAAAGGCAGATGAAGCACTCTATATCTCAAAAGAAAATGGAAGAAATATGGTGAGTGTAAAGTACTAAAGTAGTGTCATATTTTTTCGCCAGTAACCGCGTCCACCTTTTAGTGAGATGCAGTGATGCTTAGGAAACTTAGCTCTGTACTCTTCGAGCCTATCAAGGGTTGCCTTTCCTGTGTCGCAGTAAAAGACAAAAACACTCCCCTCAGGCTCCTCTTTTAAAAGAAATGGATTATAGACTACGGTGTCAACTTTATCTATAGGAGATAAAATAGTATCGATTAGCAAGACCTTTATACCCTGCTCCTCAAGAAGCTTTTTGTTCTCTAAAAACTCTTTTTGTGTCCACTCATCACTAAATATCATTGTCGCTCGCTTTTTTTGAACTAAAGAGGATTATAACGCAACTCAGTAGTGCACCCAAAAAGACAATGCTATATCCAGTTGGCAAATCATAGTAGTAAGAGATAAGAATTGCACTTATGCTAAAAAACCAACCAAAGACAAAACTACCAAGATAGACTCGTTTTAACTTTAGTGATAAAGAGACCAAAGCAGGTGCAATAAGTAAAACAAAAACCACTAAAACACCAGCTAGTGAAACTGAAGAGGTAACTGTAAGAGCCAATAGTGAAAAAAACATCAGCTCTTTTAAAAAGCCACTTGTTTTCGGATAAATCTTCCATAAAACAAGGGCGATAAGAGCATAAATAAGCGTACTCTTTAGAACCTCTGATGGTGGAGTAAATAATATATCACTAGCAAGCAGTGACTTGAAATGCTCCATCCCCTCAGCAGAGTGAGATAAGACCATCATAATCCCACTAGCTCCAAGCACATAGAGAAGTCCTATAAAAGCCTCAAGTTGTAACTTTTTTTGAGAGGCTATGGCTATCAGAAAAGCACTAAGAAGAGCGAAGCTTAGAGTGAGCAGATAAAAATACTCTTCATGAAAATAGCCAAGGCTAACAGAAGAGCCAAGAGCTGCAAACTGAGCGATGGCCAAATCTGTAAAGATGATGCCACGCTTTAAAATGCCCATACCAAACCAAGAGTGCATCATAACAAGCACGATAACTAGAGCTATGGGAACTAGTAAAATATCACTCATTTTATAGCACTTGTTAGGTAGTCAAAGAGTGAGCTTAAGTCTTGTATGCTCTCTAATGCTTCAATATCATGAGGCATTAACACTATCTCAATCCCACTCTTTGATGATATAAACTTAGCAGTTTTTGTTGAGTGATATACATCGTGCAAGATGCAACAAGGCTTCTCTTGTTTTATAAGTTCGATAAGCCCAATAGTGTGTCTTGATGATGGCGGTATCCCCGGCAATGGCTCGATGGTTCCAATGTTTATGAGTCCATAAGCATCGTTAAAATAAGCTAGATTATCATGAAACTGTATAACCTTTTTGCCCTTTTTATCTGCCATCTTAAGCTTCCACTCCTCTATCTTAGCACTCCACATTTTCTCAAACTCTATGTAGTTTTTCTTATAAACACTGCTATGATCTTTGTCTATTGAGATTAAAAACTCCTCTATTGTTTTTGCAAGTGTGAGAATGTTTTTTGGATTTAGATGAAAGTGAGGATTTCCATCAGGATGCACATCTCCACCTGAGCGGTCAACTGTAGCTGGCTTATGCAAAAGTTCTACATGATGAGAGAGATTTAAAAATGTGCTAGCGCCTACCTTTACTTTAGGGTTTGCAGCTCTATCCATTAGAGGAGGTAACCAACCAATCTCTAACTGAGCACCATTCATAATAAGCGCATCTGCGTTTCTCACTTTTGAGATAAGCGAAGGACGAGGAACCACAAAGTGTGGATCCCAGTTCCCTTTTGCCAAAACTATGCTATTTATATGATCACCACCAACAGCTTTTGTTATAGCCCCAATATATGGATAACTAACTGCGATATTTAGATGAGCAAAAAGCGATAATGGTAATAGTAGTAGTAAAAATTTATTCATTCTTGTTCCTTTTGCAGACTATTATTTCTGCCTTGCAGAGCAAGGCTAGCTTCATTGGCCTCAATGGCCTTACCGTATTGGACTCAATGGCCTTACCGTATTGGACTCAATGGCCTTACCGTCATTCCGTGCTTGACACGGAATCTAGTTTATAACTTAATCAGAGGATTAAATTAAAAACTATGCGCTCCGTGAGCACCTATGGAGATGTTTACTTGAAAGATAATAGTATCTATATTTTGCCTAACATTATCTTCATTGAACAGAGCGTTATTATGGTCATACTGTAGCCTAAATCTTGCAAACTCACTTGTTGAGTACTCTAGCATTGCAGAGTACTTGTCCATGTTAGTTGGCATATTTCTATCTTGTCCATTTACTTTAACATCATTTTGATAGATAGTATCATATCTAGCGCCAACCTTCCAGTTTTGATTATACGCATAAACAAGTTGAGAGTATAGTCCTGCTTGCTTTTTAGTCAGATCTGAGGCTTTAAAAGCTCCTCCCGAATTTGCATACAAAATTCCATCCATATCACGCATCATCCACTCACTTTGCCACTTTAGGGAGCTGTAAGAGTCAAAATAGTGCTTGATAACCAAGTCAGCTCCATATATCTTAGAGTCAGCACTAATTGCGTGAGGGCTCTCTTCATCTTCAGTATGGTCTATTCTTGATTCTCCCCAAGCATAAGAGAGTCCTGCTAAGATTGTAGTGTCTTGGATATCAAAAGATGTTTTAGCATAGGTAACAAAGAGTGATGGCGCATCTGCTGCACTTGTTTTTTCTAAAGATGCAGTAGCGTTTATCTTGGTTAAGTCTATCTCCTCATTTCCAAACATCTGCTCATTTTCGCCTTGAAGGATCTCGGCTCCTAGCATCAAGTAAGTAGAGGTTGGAGCTGTCCATTGTAGCTGGACTCCTTTTTCATTGATACCATGCATCCCTAAAAAAGACTCATAAACGAGAGGCATATCTGCAAAATCCCAGTAGTGATGGTGTTGCTCATTTAGATAACCAAAGTTTGAGTTAAACTTTCCACCCTTTACTCTTGTACCATAGCCCAAAGCTGTAGATGTAAAGAAAAGCTCTTCTATCTCTACTCCATTTTCGCTAAAGTGAAAAACTCCATCCATAGTAAAAAATGGATCAACAGAGCTTGAGAGAACAAGCTCTGCATAGTTTAGGTTAAAGCCATTGCTTGCATTGTAAGTTGCGTGATTGTCTGAACCGTGGGAGTGAGAGCCTAAGAGTCCATGAGCAACCCCTGGCACCTCAAGATGTTGGGCCTCATTGTCATCTACGCTTCTATTTACATAAGACATATCCATAATTAAAGAGATATCTGGTATAAACTTTGACTGAGCAAAAGTTCTTTTTTCACTTGGCAGCACATCTGCCGCACCAAAAGCCATAACTGCACAAAGCGTGCTTGATAGTAGTATTTTTTTCATAACTGTCCTAATTAGTATAATTTTTTATAGTTGTAATAATTGTAATTTTTTTGTTTTAGGAGTTAAATGGAGGTGCGCGAGTCTGGTATGAGTGATCTTTTGTATGTGTGAGTTTGACTAAAAGAGTGGAACTAATTTCGCTAAATTTTACAATCTCTATCTCAGTGAAATCATCGATGATATCAGCTGAAACCGAGTGATTGTCAACTATACAAACTTGACATGTAGAGCTATCATGTTCATGACCAATATGTTCTAACTCATGTATAGCAGTAACAGTTGTAGCAATGATAAATAAAAATGATATCAGCAGTCTTAGTTTCATAAATGAAATTATAGCAGATTTTGATACTTACTCTCATCCTTTTAGAAAATTAATGTGAAAATTATAATATTTTGCACTTGGTGTGGAGTCTCATGAAGTGTAAAAAGAGTAAGATAGAAGATATACTTACATTGCCCGTAGAATATAGGTTAAATTAAGTTAATTTGATTTAGGATACAGGTAAATAAAGGAAATAGAATCATGGATAAGAAAAAAGATAAGTTAGAAAAAATTTCTAAGAAAAAAAAGAAATGACGTTGGTATAAGACTGCCTTATGTTCTATACTAAAACTGCTGAACAAAGCTTAAAAGACTTAGATTGTACATCTGATGGATTATCAAGTAGTGAGGCAAAACAACGCATTCAACACTACGGAAAGAACTCCCTACCAGATGCTAAAAAACGAACCCTTCCCATCATTCTTTTAGAGCAGTTTAAAAGTCCGATAATTTATGTACTTTTAATAGCTGCGATAGTCTCTTTTGCAATTAAAGAGTTTACTGATGCAGGATTTATCTTAGCTGTACTTTTAATTAATGCAATAATCGGAGCATACCAAGAGTATACAGCGGGTCAAAAAGCAGATGCTCTTAAAAAAGTTTTAAAGACTTACGTAAGTGTGCTTAGAGACTCTAAACACGTAAAACTACTAAGTGAAGATGTAACAGTTGGTGATATAGTCTTTTTCGAGTCAGGCGTAAAAGTGCCTACAGATGTACGTCTTATAGATGCCATTGATTTATATTTGGATGAATCTCTTTTAACAGGAGAGTCCATAGATGTAAATAAAGATGCTTCTTATATTTCAACAGATACAAATGAGCCTATCGGTGATAGAAAAAATATGCTTTTTGCAGGTTCTATGGTTACAAAAGGTCGTGGAACTGGTGTAGTTACAGCAGTTGCTAATCAGACAGAGGTGGGTAAAATCGCTTCATTTCTAGCTTCTGATGGTACAACAAAACCACCCTTAGTTTTAAGAATGGAAAAGTTTTCATTAAATATAGCCAAAATTATAGGTGTTATAGTATTGTTACTCGTTTTCATGGGGATTTATCAAGAAGTATCACTTAAGGAGATATTTTTTCTTAGTGTAGCTATGGCGGTCTCAACTATTCCTGAAGGTCTTCCAGTAGCTATTACTGTTGCGCTTAGTGTAGCTAGCTCTTCAATGAGTAAGCGTAATGTCATTGTACGAAAACTATCAGCCATAGAGGGGCTTGGTTCTTGTACTTTGATAGCTAGTGATAAGACAGGCACTATGACGCAAAATCGCCTTAGTGTTGAACATTTTGTAGCACCTGATAAAGCTTACAAGGCAAATGAGTTTATAAATGAAGAAGTTCTTTATTGCTCTATTTTATGTAACGAATCAAACTATGAGATTGTAGATGATGAGTTTAGTTTTATGGGTGATCAGGTTGATGTCGCTTTGGCAAGATATGCGTTAAATATAAATAAATCATTAAATGAACTAAAAAACAGAGCCACGCTTATCGATATAATGCCATACGAACCGCAGAATAAATTTTCAGGTGTTGCATATAAAATTGATGCTAAAACAGTACATTTTATAAAAGGTTCACCAGAGATTATACTCTCTAAGTGTGACCTCAGAGATGAAGATAAAAAATCTTTTAATGAGCAGGTAGATTTATGGGCAGCAAAAGGTTTTAGAAATATAGCTTTAGGCTATAAAGTTAGTGATGAAAAGAAAATTTCTAAAAGCGGATATACTTATCTAGGCTTTGCTGCGATTATTGACCCACTCAGAGATGGAGTGGCAGATGCTGTAACTACAGCTCAAAATGCTGGTATAGGTGTGATAATGGTAACTGGCGATCATCCAAATACTGCATTTTATATAGCAAAAGAGCTAAATATAGCCATAGATAATGATGAAGTAATTGATGGCTTAGAAATCTCCCGCTGGCAAGAAAGAGGTGCTCCAAAAGAGGAAATTGCTCAAAAGCGCGTTTTTGCAAGAGTTTCACCTGAACAAAAACAACTCATCGTAAAAACTTTTCAAGAGTTAGGTCACTTCGTAGCTGTTACAGGAGATGGTGTAAATGATGTTCCAGCACTTAAGTTTGCTAACATAGGTATATCTATGGGTAAAAGTGGGACTGATGTTGCAAGAGAGTCAAGTGACTTGATTTTGAGTGATGATTCCTTTGGTTCTATTGTCAACGGTATAGAAGAAGGTAGAGTTGCTTATGATAATATAAGAAAAGTTATTCATCTTCTCATATCTACAGGTTTTGCAGAGATAATTCTTATAGTACTCTCGATAATATTTTTTACACCTATTCCTCTTTTGCCAGTGCAACTTTTATGGCTAAACCTAGTAACAAACGGTATTCAAGATGTAGCTCTTGGACTTGAAAAGGCGGAACCTGGCGTGCTAAAGAGAAAAGCTCGTGATCCAAAAGAACCTATCTTTAACAAAATAATGATTAGCAGAGTTGTAGTTGGTGGTTTATATATGGGTATATCAGCCTTTGCAGTTTTTTATACACTACTTGAGTTTGGTTATGAAGAGGACAATGCAAGAAACTTAACGCTGCTTTTGATGGTTCTTTTTGAGAATGTACACGTATTTAACTCTCGTAGTGAAAATTACTCTATCTTTAAAATAGACCATAGCAAAAACAGATTTTTATGGATATCAGTCATCTTTGCACAAGCTATACATATAGCATCTATGCACAACCCTTTTATGCAGTCTATTTTAAATATTCAACCCGTTAGTCTAAAAATGTGGGGAACTTTATTGTTTGTAGCCATAATTCTTATTGTTGTTATGGAGATAGAGAGAGTCCTAAGAGCTAAGCTTTGAGAACTATTACTCTCTTAGCCTACTCTCCAAATCACTTACAATCTTATGCATCTTGTAAATAGAATCAGGATTTAAGGAGATGGAATCAATACCGTGTTTGACTAAAAACTCTGTTATTTCAGGATAGTCAGATGGAGCTTGACCGCAGATGCCAATGTACTTATTAGCCTTTTTACAAGCCTCTATAGCCATTTGTAACATACGCTTAACTGCCTCATTTCTCTCATCAAATATATGGGCTATCAAGGCACTTTCTCTGTCAACTCCTAGAACTAGTTGTGTTAAATCATTTGAGCCGATGCTATAACCATCAAAGACTTTTAAAAACTCATCTGCTAGTATGACATTTGCCGGTATTTCACACATTGCGTAGATCTCAAGTCCATTTTCGCCTTGAACTAAACCTTTTGAGTTCATAATGCTTATAACTTTTTTTCCTTCCTCGGGAGTTCTTACAAATGGAATCATAATCTTTATGTTTGTTAGTCCCATATCATCTCTTGCACTCTTTATCGCCTTACACTCCCACTCAAAGGCTTCTTTGTAGCTATCATCATAATATCTACTAGCTCCACGAAAGCCTATCATAGGGTTTTCTTCAAAAGCTTCATACTCTAAACCACCAAGCATATTTCTATACTCGTTGCTTTTAAAATCACTTGTTCGGATGATAACTGGTTTTGGGTAAAAAGCAGCGGCAATAGTACTAACACCCTCGCTTAGTTTATCTAGGAAAAACTTCTTTGCATCTGTGTATGGAGACATAAAGGAGCGAATCTTTTTCTCATCTTTTACAGAACCTCCCTTTTGCATATTTACTAAAGCCATTGGATGAGCGTTGATGGAGTGGCTCATTATGAACTCCATACGTGCAAGCCCGACACCGTCATTTGGCATCTTTGCAAAGTTAAAAGCTTCTGCTGGATTGCCTATATTCATATAGAGTTTTGTTTTTGTATCTTTGAGTGAACTCATATCTATAATCTCTGTCTCATAAGAGAGTTCTCCCTCATAGATATAACCCTCATCCCCTTGGATACAACTAACGGTAACACTAACATCGTTTTGTAAAACATCTGTGGCGTTAGTACATCCGACAACCGCAGGTACTCCAATCTCTCTAGCTACAATAGCTGCATGACAGGTACGACTTCCTCTGTTTGTAACAACAGCAGAAGCCTTTTTCATGATAGGTTCCCAATCAGGGTTTGTAGTATCAGCGACTAGCACATCTCCCTCCTTAAAGTGAGCAAATTCAGAGGTATTGTTTATGATGTTGACTTTGCCGATGCCAATCTTCTCTCCGACTGCTCGCCCTTGTGTGAGTATCTTTGCATCTGGAGTGATATTTAGAGAGTACTTTTTTATGCATGCTGGGTCTTGCTCTTTACTTTGAACAGTCTCAGGTCGTGCTTGGACTATGTAGAGTTTGCCGTCGTTTGCGTCTTTTGCCCACTCTATATCCATAGGTCGTTTGTAATGGTCTTCTATAATTAGTGCTTGTTTTGCTAAATCCATAACTTCATCATCTGTTATAGAAAAACTGTTTTGTTCAGCTTGAGAGGTTTCTATGTTTAGCGTTTTAACTCCATACTCACCGTAGAGCATCTTCTCTTTTTTGCTACCTAAAGAGCGTTTTATAATAGTGTTTATACCATTTCTAAGAGTAGGTTTAAAGACAAAAAACTCATCTGCATTTACACGTCCACTAACAACATTTTCGCCCAAACCCCAGATGGAGTTTATAAGGATTAAATCCTCTGAACCTGTTTCTGTGTCTATAGTAAACATGATACCACTTGAAGAGTTATCACTTCGTACCATCTTTTGTACTCCAACTGAGAGAGCAACCTTAAAGTGGTTAAATCCACGACTCTCTCTGTAGCTAATAGCACGATCGGTAAAGAGTGAAGCAAAACACTTATGTACGCTTTGAAGTAGTGCCTCTGGCGAAGAGATATTTAAAAAAGTCTCTTGTTGTCCAGCAAAAGAGGCGTCTGGCAAATCTTCTGCCGTTCCAGAAGAGCGAACAGCTACATCAACTGCATCTGAGTTATACTCTTTTGAGAGAGTAGCATAAGCCTCTGTGAGTTCATCTTCAAGTATTTTAGGCAGTTTTGAGTTTAAAATAAGTCTGCGAACTTCAAGACCGCGTTTTTGTAGGTTTAGAGTGTCTGAGATATCTAAACCGCTAAGAGCTTCTTCTATCTTTTGTTTTATGTTGTTCTCTTCTAAAAGTAACCAGTAGGCCTCACTCGTTGTTGCAAAACCATCAGGAACATTTATCCCTTTTGGTGTTAGCATCTTATACATCTCACCAAGAGAAGCATTTTTACCGCCAACAATCGCGATATCGTTTATAGTAAGTGAATTAAAAAAACGAATATATCTCATGACTTTATCTCCATAAAAAAGGTGTTTGCGTATATATTATAACCGTATTATATACTTTACGCTACTTCTCCTAGACCAAACTCTACTTGGAATGACAAAAGATGCGTCATCCTGAACAATCAGCCTGTCATCCTGAACAATCAGCCTGTCATCCTGAACTCTAAAGAAACATTTTTGCATAGCAAAAAGCGATTCTCTTGTTTTGATTGGAGGATCTCATGAGATTCCAGCGAGATTCCGTGTCAAGCACGGAATGACAATGAGAAACATCATCCTGAACATTTTCCGTCATCCTGAACATTCTCCGTCATCCTGAACATTCTCCATCATCCTGAACATTCTCCGTCATCCTGAACATTCTCCGTCATCCTGAACATTCTCCGTCATCCTGAACATTCTCCGTCATCCTGAACATTCTCCGTCATCCTGAACTTGATTCAGGATCTCTTTTGATGATTGCTCAAAGCACTCAATTTTATACTTTTTCTTTTAGTAAAATAACAGTAGCAAAAAGCGAGATTAAAATCCCTACAAAAACACTAAAACTTATAGATGTGTCGTGCCAAAAGTACGACATTATCGCAACTATAGCTGGACTCAAATAGAGATACGCCATAAGTTTTTTAGAACCAAGCAGTGCTGCACTTTTTTGGTATAAAAAAAGTGTTAAAATGGTAGTAGCAAGTGCTAGGTAAAGTACATAGTAAAAGAGTTCACCCTCTATTTTGTGCCACTCAAGAGGGATATTTAAAATTTGCATCGATAAAAACATTGCTATAGATCCACCTAAGAGTGTACTAAAAACAAAGACCAAAGCCTTGTCACCTTTTCTATGTAGTGCCTTTAAAAATATAGAATAAAGTGCCATGGAGATAGAAGCTAGTAAAAATATCGCATCTCCAGAGTTAAGTGAAAAACTCAAAAACAGAGCTATATCTGCTTTAAAAACAACAATGCTAGTGCCAACCATAGCAACAAGATAAACCAAGAGTTGCTTTTTACTTATCTTCTCTTTAAAGAAGAAGATACATAAAATCGCAGTAATAAAAGGGATCAGAGTATAAAGAGTGCTTATGTTTAAAACAGTGGTTGTCTCAAGCGCTTTAAACATGCCAATAAAGTACAAAGCGTAAAAAACACCTACAACAGTGCCTCTCCAAAAGGTAGAAGCAAGTTTTTGGCGATACTCCTTTTTTATAAAAATCAGAGATAAAACGATGAGCGCTATAAGAAATCTGTACAAAGTGATAGAGATGGAGTCAATGACTCCTGAGAGTTCTGCTGAGACCAAAAAAGAGCTAGCAATTAAAATCGTAGCGATAGAGAGATAGATATGAGCGAGTAAAATAATGAAGCCTTTAAAAAAACAGATTATAGCACATCTATCTATAGCAAATATCGATGAGCTTTAAAGTTAATTTGTAAACACTAGAAGATATAAAAAGATGGTCAAAAGAGATCCTAAACAATCAAATTATTAACACTCCCACAAATTAATTTCTCTGGATATTTTAAAACCAAGTAAGCCTCTATCATATCCTCTCTTCAACTACGCGAAAACTTCAAAAGTTGTGCAGATGATAAAAAATCTACTAACTCTTCTTTTGCAAAGCATTTAGCCAAGAGCAGCATAACTGGAACGTTTTCTCTCTTGCATTTAAAAAAAGTTGATCTTAAGTATTGAAAAAGCTTCATATAGATTTCTTCTTCTTTCATTTTTCACTCCTGTAATACTTATGTCAAATTATAATAGAGTGCTCTGAACAATTATTAAGGTAGATCCTGAATCAAGTTCAGGATGACGGTTTGTTTGTTCAGGATGACGGTTTGTTTGTTCAGGATGGCGGTTTGTTTGTTCAGGATGACGGTTTGTTTGTTCAGAGTGACGGTTTGTTTGTTCAGGATGACGCGTGTCCCGTCATTCCGTGCTTGACACGGAATCTAGTTTATAAATTAATCAGAGGGTTCAATACTTTGTATTGACATTCAAATCAATATTATATAGTACTCAATCTCGTATTCACGACTAAGTATCTAAAAAAGGAACAATCATGCCAAAAGTAAACATCACCAGCAGGTTCATAGCAAAAGTAGAACCGCCCCAAACAAAGACAAAAGAGGTCTATTACGACATAAAATTAAGCGGTTTTAGTTTAGAAGTAAGACAAACAGGTAGAAAAACTTTTTACTTTAGTTACTCCAAAAATGCAAAAAGAACCTCACGTAAGATAGGTTGTGCAGATATACTCTCAGCAAATGAGGCTAGAGAAATTATAGTTTTGCTAAAAAAAGAGCATATACAAGACAACGTAACTTCTATAATGGTAGAGAAGTCAGACTCTCTTACTATAGTAAATTTTTTTCATGACTTTTATCTTCCATACATACAAAAGCACATCAAAAGCTATGCGGCAAATGAGAGCATCTTTAGAAACCATATTTTGCCAACTCTAGGCTCTACAACCATGCAAAATGTCAAAAAAGTAGATCTTATGAAGCTTCATTCAGAGATGCTTAGCAAAAAGAAGCTCCAACCCGCAACCGCAAACAAGCTCCTTGTTTTTCTCTCTCAAGCATATACTCTTGCATATGAGTATGAACTCCTACAAGCTCCCTACAACCCAGTCACAGGGATAAAACACTTCCAAGAGAACAATGAGAGAGAAAGATTTTTAACAAAAGCAGAGACAAAAAGGCTTATATCCGCAGTAAATGTAAGTGAGAATCTACACCTAAAATACATCATCCCCATGCTTCTACTTAGTGGAGCAAGAAGAGGAGAAGTTTTAAAAGCCCAGTGGAGTCACTTTGATGAGACTCAGATGCTATGGACAATCCCAATCACAAAAAATGGTAAAAAGAGAGTACTACCCATAACGCAAGAACTACACTCTCTGCTAAAACAAATTCCCAAAGAGTCCAAATATCTCTTTCCCTCTAAAGTAACCAATAAACCCTACATCACCATCTACAATAGTTGGAATACTGCAAGAAAAAAAGCAGGATTGCCAGAGGTTAGAATGCACGACCTAAGACACACCTACGCCTCTGCACTTGTTAATGCTAAAAGAAGTCTCTATGAAGTACAAGTTCTTTTAGGACACAAAACAGCAAAGATGACGCAAAGATATGCTCATCTCTCAAACGAGTCTCTACACTCTGCCGCTTCTTGTGCAGCAAGACTTTTTTAGAGGTTATACCACCATCTAGGTGGTGACCACTAAAATTTTCTTGATTTTTTATTAAACCATCATAAATCAACTAACAAATTACAGACAAAAACAACTATAAAATCTTAGCATAAAACTACCTACTAAAGCCCATATACAAGTACTCTTCTATAATTTTTATATTTTGTTTTTATATGTTTAAAAGCATAAAAAAGAGTAAATAGTTTTTTTATTTGCTGATGATTTGCAGGTGAGAAGGAGAGTTTAGGGGTGATTATTTTGAAGATTGAGATATTTAGGGTTTGTAAGGTAGGCTTTTTTTTGGGTGAGGGTTGTATGCTTACTAAAAGTGTTGACGATGAAGTAATCAACGGTACTGATAAAAATGACCTATTTGACGCTACTGAGCTTGGTTCACTTCAAGATGATGACATTATTCTTGATTCATCAACAGACGATAGTGATGTACTTAACGCTTCTGTAAATACAAACGCTACAAAAGCAAGAATCCAAAATGTTGAAACACTAAACATTGATGGTAAATATGTGGCTACAGGTTTTGACTTTACAAATGTAAGTAATGCTCAAGTAGCTAACTTTAACACAGACATCGCTGGTGGTACTGCTACTATAATTGGTGCAAACTCATTAAATGTTGCAAAAATTGTTGCAAAAGACAATATTGCTACCCTTGATATCACTTCATTAGCTTCAGGAACAAGAGATACTGTAACTGTTGACGCTGGTTCAGCTAACTTAAACCTCACAGGTCAAGCAGCAGGAGCTGATATTTATGATGCAACTGTAGCAGCTGAGAAAACTGTAACTTTAGCAACTTTAGCAAGTGCTAACGATGCTGTAACTCTAAATGTTGCTGGTGACTTAACTTTAGATGCTGGTGTTGCTGCAGATAATGCTGAGTTAGACATCACTATCAATGCTACAACTGCAGATAGTGAAATTACACTTTCAGATGCAACTAATATCAACGCTGAGAAAATGTTCCTAACAGGCGATAAAGATGTTACTTTAGTTGTTACTGACGGTGTTGCATTGTCTGGTACTTTAGTTGCTACTGTTCGACAATATGACGGTACACTTATCACTTCAACTTCTACAGGTACAACAACTCTTGAAATCGAGACTTTAGCTGCAACAGCTTTCACTGCTGGTAATGACTTCTCAAGAGCAAAAGTAGATACAGTTGAGTTATCAACTAATATCGCAGGTGCTGCTGGAATCACACTGAATGAAAACACAAAACTAGACCTAACTTCAGATTTAGCTGCAGGTAACTTAACAGTAGCTCTTGACCATGGTGATGAAAATAAAACTGCATTCACTCAAGGTACATTAGTATTAAATATCTCTGAAGCTCAAACAGCAAACTCTATCATTGCAGACGCAACAGTAGGTACTATCATCGTTGAAGCTACTCCAGATGAAGCAATTGACCTAGACTTAGATGAAAATGGTTTTGATGAGACTACAATGTCAGTTAATGATGTGACTTTTGATGCAACTACAGATGTTATGGTTGTTCAAGGTAGTGAAGATATCGAATTTACTACAATCACAGTAGCTGCAGCAGATCAAGTAATCGCTGCTACAAACTTAACTGGTGATTTAACAATCGGTGCTATCGCTGGTGCACATGACGACATCACTATCGTTGGTGGTAAAGGTAATGACACTATTACTACAGCTTTAACTCAAATCTATGATGTTCAAGCAGGTGACGGCGATGACACTATCGACATTACTGCTGCAAAAGCTGGAACAGAGGTGACTGCAGGTAACGGTGACGATACTGTAACTTCATCTGTTAACGCTGCTACAATCGACTTAGGTGCTGGTGATGACACTATAACTGTTGCAGGAAACGATACTGTAACTCTAGGTGCTGGCGCGGATGTTATTAAGCTTGATGACAATCTTACAGGCGTTGTAGTAAAAGACTTTGTAATGGGTACAGATATTATTGAACTTACTGCACCTACAGCGGCATTAACTGTTGCGTTTGATGTTACAGATGTAGATGCTCCAACAGCGGGTGCTTATATTTTCGCAGATGCAGCTACAGTCGGTACAGTTGAAGCAAATGAGTATGGCATTACACTTAAAAATGGTGGTTCTGCATTAACTGCTACAGATTTTTCAAGCTCATTGAGATTAAAAGATGTAGCATTACTTGATACTTCTACAAACAAACTAGGTGACTTAGATGACTCAGTTATCATACTAGCTAATGAATCAGCAACTGTCACAACAGGTGCTGGTGAAGACACTGTAAATATTCAAGCTGGTGCTAGCTCATTGGCAACTGTTAAAGACTTCACAGTAGGTTCTGATAAAATTGTTGTAGCTGGTGCTATAACTGATGACTTAAATGTAAATCTTAACAATGTTACTTCAACAGCTGGTCAATACACAATCGGAGATGGTACTCTTGGAGCTTCATTCAAACTTGAAAATGGTGGTAGTGATATAGTAACAGAGAACAAATTAACTGATATTGTTCAACTAGGAGATAGCCAAACAGTAACATTTGATGTAACTGATAACAGCGATGATTCTACAGATATAACTGTAACAGGTGGTTCATTTGATGATTTCGTTCTATTGACGGGTAATGATGCAGTTGATGATAGAGCTATCTTCAACTTTTCAAACAACGGCGGAGTTGATTATGTTGAGCTTGCAACAGGTACAGGTGAAGAGCTTGTTAACTTTAACAACCTAACAGGTATAGACTCTACTGCTGCAAAAGTTGGTCTTGCTGCAAATGCTGCAAAAGTAGCTGATGCAACTGATAAAGGTGTATATGTATTTGCAGATAGTAGTGATGGAACTGGTTCAGCAAAAATTACTACATTCGTAGTAGATACAAAAAATGGCTACACTCAAGATACAATTAATGACGAAGTAGCAGCATTTATAGATGCAGGCCTTGGTGCACAAGACGGCGAAAAATATGTTGTAGTTATCAATGATGAGTCTTCTACTACATATGTTGGAACTGCTTACGGTACAGGTACTGTAGTTTATGAATCATACGCTTACTTAGTAACAGGTGATGCTGATGGTGTTCAAGCTGACAATATCGAACTTATCGGTATGATTAATGATGGTGGAGTAATTACAACTGCAGACATCGCTTAATCCAATTACTTCTCGTTGCACCTCTACTGAGGCGTAATGTAGACAAAAGCCCAAAAGCTTTCAGCCTCGCTTTCTCTTAAGAGTTAGCGGGGCTTTTTTTTACCAAATTTCTTATTTTTGAGACTAAACATCTAAATCGAGATTTTAACCTCGCACAACCAAAACAGACGAAGTTAAAGCATCGTTTCAAAAATTTATTATTTTATTTAAAATTATTATAGTTATCAAACCAAACAGACAGTTCAATAGCTATGTTAATTAAAAGGAAATTTATTTGACAAAACATCATTGTAGAGTATGCGGTAGCTCTTTGCTAGAGCGACTCTATGCGCCAGCAAAGCAGCCCTTAGCGGCACTAAACCTACCAAAAAGCAAAGAAAAAGCTCTTGAGGCACCAACATACGAACTTGACTTTCACATCTGTCTCTCTTGTAGCCATGTCTACAACATAGCCTTTGACTACTATAAGATACCTTATGAAGAAGATTCAAACCTTATGTACAACTCTGGCAATGATTGGCAGTTGCATATCTTAGATGTAGCTAAGCTTGCTTCTAGTTATGGACTCAAAGGCAAATGTATAGTAGATATTGGCTGTGGTGATGGAGGTTTTTTAGAAGCACTAAAGACAATAGAGCCAGATGCTAGATATATCGGGTTTGAGCCAGGTATAGAAGCACAAACAGCAAAAGACAAAGGTCTTGAAATAAAAAAAGACTACTTTTTAGCAGAGCGTGATATGAAGCACTATAAGCCTGATATTATAATTTGTCGCCATGTTATAGAACATCTCTCACATCCAAAAGAGTTTGTAGAGCATATATCTTATCACGCTTCACTTTGTGAAATTACTCCTATTTTTATAGCAGAAGTCCCCAATATTCAAAACGCACTAAATCAGTTTCGAGTGGCAGATTACTTGTATGAACATGTAAGCAATTTTACAGCTCTAAGCTTTAGATCTCTTTTTGAACTTAGTGGATTTGATATACTAGAGTTTAGTGCAATGTACCAAGAGGAAGTAGTCGTAACAGCCGCACAAGTCTCTAAAAACATTGCTATACATAAAAGTGCCAAACACATCTATAATTCACTCCTCTCTCAAAAACAAAATGTACATACAACACTACAAGCACTTGTTGATAATAAAAAAACTATAGCTCTTTGGGGAGCAACTGGAAAGGGTGCTAGTTTTATAAACAGCTTTGAGCTTAGCTGTGATAAGTATCCTATAGTAGTAGACTCTGATGAGAGAAAGTGTGGTCGCTATGTACCAGGAACAGGTCAGCTTATAACTCACTCATCTACCCTTGTAGATAAGCCTTGTGACATCATACTCATAACTACAAACTGGAGAGCAAAAGATATAGCAGCAGAGATACAAAGAAGAGGCATCTCTTACGAAAAGATACTAGTAGTAGAAAATGCAAGAGTAAAAGAAGTTTAAGTATGAGTAAGAAATATGATATCAGAGAGTTGACTTTACAAGAGTGTAGGATTGACAATAGAGAGTGGATGAAACTTTATCTAAATAACAACTATGATGAACTTACAGTAAAAATGATTGAAATCCTCTCTGCCTTAAGTGATAGTAAAAACTGTTTTTTACAAATAGATAAGCAAACATATATATTTATCAACACTTTATGCAAAAATATTGGCTTTTACTTAACGCAAGAGAGCTACACTATAGAAGATGAAGGCTTAATCTCTAGACTCATGTTGGTAAACAGGACTATTGCAAATATTTTTGAAATATCTTCTTTTGGTTCTACTGATTGTTTTGTGAAAATATTAAAAGAAGCACCAAACAGTCTCGTTAAATTGTTAGTGCTTTACAATGCAAAGTGTAGTGTAGAAGTTCTATACAAAGAGCTTTACAAACAAGAGTCTTTAGAAAATATAGTTAGTAACTGGTATGGAGTGTTTATGAATGATAACCATCCCATAACAAGAGAGTTGCAAACTAAAATGAGTAAGCATCTGCTTCATGTACCTAAAAAAATAAACATCACTCTAACTAGTAGTACGGGATATTTTAATTGTACCTATATCGATAATATTTTAGATAGAAACTATAAACGAAGTTTTAACTCTTCAATGCAGAGTCTAATAGGTATAGATATCAAAAACAAACCTAAGAAGAAAAAACCTCAAATTGCAATAGTTTCTTCAAGATGGAAATCAAGCAGTGCCGTGTATAGATCACTTTTTCCATATATTGAGGCACTTTCAAAGCATTTTGAGTTAACACTTCTCGCTTTAGGCGATGACAACGCTAAAGATATTGATGAGTCAATATTTAAAAAAATCATTCTTATTAAAAGAGAAAAACAAACTGGAACTATAAATGTTTCAGAGATATCGGTTAATGATTACTCTTTAGTTCTATATGCAGATATAGGGATGGATACAGAGAGCCGATTCCTCTCAAATGTAAGAATTGCTCCGCTACAAGCTACAATGTATGGACACCCTGTAAGCACCTTTGGTTCTACAATAGACTTCTTTATAGGTGGCGAAGATACAGAGAGAGCCGACTTAGCAGAAGAAAACTATGATGAAAAGCTTGTACTGATAAAAGGCATAGGAGCTATCCCTATAAAAAATAACTACATACCAAGCAGTGTAAATACTTTTGATGAAAAAAAGATAGTATTTTTAGGTAGTTTCTATAAGATAAATAGTCAAATACTAGATGCACTAGAAGCTATAAATACGCAAAGTAATGAAGTTAGCGGAATAAATCCTAAGTTTATGTTTGTACCAGGAAGTGCTATTATAAGAAACCAATCATTTTTAACTACATCAAGATTTTTAAAAACAAAGCTAGGGGAAGAAACTGAAGTTAATAGACCCATGCCTAATAATGACTACATGGATAAACTAAACTCTTCAACCATATGTCTTGACTCATATCCATTTGGTGGATTCAATTCAATAATGGATGCTCTGCATGTTGGAAAACCTGTTGTTACATACGAAGGTACAAAAGCCTACAACCGACTAGCAAGTGCAGTGATGAGAAGACTAGGGTTAGATGAACTTATTGCTTCGTCACAAGAAGAGTACATAGCAATCGCCACAAGACTACTAAGCGATAAAGAGTTTTATAACCAAGTAGTAAACCACATAGCCCAACTAGACTTCGATGCACTACTTCGTATTAGAGAAGACGAACTAGAAGACTTTGTAAAAAAGATAAAAATGATTATAAGTGGTGAGATAAAAAAGTAGGTGAAAGCTTTGGAAGTGGGAGGGTGTCACTCTTTTATAAAAAACTAACAAGTTACAAAAAAATGATATAATTCTGACATGGAGATAAAAGATAAAATGGATATCATAAACAAAAAAGCTGATATTGCAAACAAGAAGCTTATAGCATTTTTAGCAATAGCTGGAGGTACATGGGTTTATGGGATGAGTGAAGCAGTTGATAATCCAATTGTTACAATTTTATCGTCAATAGCTTTCTTTATAGCTGTTTTAGGTATATCTACCAATTTAATAAAACTTGGAGATCTACAAAAAAAATTAAAGGACTTATATAATGAATGATTTACAATTTCTTTTCCCACTTGCACTTTTAATTGCACCTATAGTTGCTTATATAGCATATAAAAAACATTGGAAGATAGCTGATATTTTTTAGGAAAGGGGTGTCAGGCACCATTATGCCATTATGGGAATAAAACTTAGTTTTACCTTAGCTTGCTTGATGCTCTCAAATCCTTATTTTCCTTACTATTACTCTTTTTTTGGTTAACCTAATGCAAGTTATCTTGAAATAAATTTCTTCTTTCTATTATTTTTCCTATTTTGGTATAATCTCTACATGATATTACAGGAGAGAAAAGATAAAGCCGATATAATTGCTAAAGAGGCTGATATAGTATATAAGAAGTTATTTACATTAATGGCTGTAAGTGGTGCTATTGGTGGCTTTGGTTTATCTATATTCGATAGAGCCTTTATTGTTAGCTTATTATTATTTGTGCCTTTCCTTTTTTTATCATTTGGAATTGTGTTGGCATATTTGAAATTGAATAAATTAGAATTACTGATTAAGGATTTAAGAAATGAGTAGCATTGGCATTTTAATATATACTGTTGGATTCATACTAGCAGGATTATTAGCATTTATAGCATATAAGAACCACTGGAAGATAGCAGACTACTTCTAACAGAAAAAGAAAAATAGGGGTGTCAGGAACTTTTTTTTATGTAGGTGTCTGTTTGCTTACAGCTCTTTTTGTAATAAGTCTAAGACCTATCTCTATGATAAAGGCGAGTACAAATCCTATCGTAATAAAATATCCTACATTGGGGATATGCCTGCTTGTGTAACCAAGAGCCAAAACTATAGCCATAGCAATCGTCAGTATAGCAAAAACAACAAACATTTTTGAAGCTTTAGTCTCCTTTATTTTAAGTAAATGTCCGATATGGACTAAGGCATGTATAAACAAAAGAGAAATAGACCCAATAGCTGCTATCTCATTCAAATTGAAAAACAATACAAATACAACAAGTATAAGTGTACTAATGATCAACCCCTCACTGCTGTGCCATACATTTCTTTCATATACTTTCGGCAGTTCACCGTTTTTTGCCATTTGATAAGTCACATTGGTTACGGCATAGAGGTTTGCATTAATAGATGATGCTGTTGAGATAAGTGCAGCAACAGCCATAATAGTAAATCCTGTCTGCCCCAAGGCAGGTTTCGCAGCTTCGGCCAAAGCATAGTCTTGAGCTGTAATGATCTTGGGTAAAGTCAAATTGCCAAACACAGCCAAAGCAACAGCTACATAAAGAATCATGACAAGACCAATAGCAATGAACATTGCTTTTAGTATTGTCTCACCCGGATTGTCCATATCTTCAGCTGTATTTGTAATGACACGGAAACCTTCATAAGCAAAAAAAGTAAGTGCTATGGATGAAAAGACATTCATAACAGGCGGTGAATTTTTTAATGATAGAAGTTCAGGATCGATATAAAAAAAGACAACTATCGTAAATATAACAATAATTGAAAGTTTTATAATAACAATTGCATTTTCACTTCTTACTATTAGTGAACTTCCTGCAAGATTGATGAGCATAAATGCCAGAAGTATTCCTATGCTAAAGACGTTTGACCACATTGTAGCATCAGAATCAATAATCATCATTGAAGCATAAGTACCAAATGTTTTTGCAACCATAGCTATGGCAACCATAGCTGAGAGGTAGAACAAAATAGAGACAGAACCAGAAAAGATTCCCTCTCCGTAACACTGAACCAGATATTCAACTACCCCTCCGCGGCTGGGATAGGCAGTTGCCAGTTTTGCTAAAGAGTAGCCACTCAGCAGTGCAATAATCCCGCCAAATACAAATGAGATATATACAAGGTTCCCAGCTATTGCTCCCGCCTCGCCCAAAAGGACAAAAATACCTGCTCCGACCATAGAACCAATGCCCAATAAAACAGCACTCCAAAGTCCAAAAGCATTAGTATTACTTCCCATTTTAATTCCTTTGATTTAATAAGAAAAAAGTGTAGGCACTCTTTTACAAAAATTCATAGCATTCAAATCACCTGACTAAGCTCTTCAACGCTCTCTTTTATCACCTTAACACTCTCATTGCTTCTTTTTGAAAGTTCATCGATTTTTGTAATATTTTCTATAATCTCTTCAGTAGTTTTAGCGTTTTGGGTATAGCTATCTACCGTTGCCTCTGCTAAAGTGACTCCATTGCCAATGGCGTTGCTAATGCCCTGCATGCGTTTTGATGCATCAGTAGAGAGTTCTGCTAATGATTCTACTGTTTGGCTACTCATGTTCATCTGCTGGCTTGTATCACTTATGGATTGGCTTACTACATTAATAGTCGCATTTATCTCAGTAAGTGATTTTTGTGTTCTCTCGGCTAATTTTCTAACTTCATCAGCCACTACGGCGAATCCGCGTCCATGCTCACCTGCACGAGCTGCTTCAATAGCAGCGTTAAGGGCTAAAAGGTTCGTCTGATCTGCGATGTCCGCAATTACTAAAATAACCTCTTTAACTTGGCTTGCATCTTCTGAAACTCTACTTAGATTATTAGCCAATATATTTTGTGTACTTGAAGCTTCTTGAAGCTGTTCCACTATGCTTGAGATCTCATTTTTAATGCTATTTAAATTTTTGCTAACTTCAATTATATTTTCTTTTGAACTTGAAGCATCGACTAAATCATTACTCAAAACCATCTTCAATTTTTCGCCTATGGATACTACCTTGGCAAGAAGCTCTCTCTCGTTGATCATACTTTCATTTGTGTTTTCATAATCACTATTTATCTTCTTTACAAGATGTTCTATCGTATGTGATTTTTCATTTGTGTCTTGAGCTTGTAGAAATATTGTCTGAAATCTGTTCATATTTGCTGCAGCTTTACTTAGTTCTGAGTTATAGCTGTTTTTTAAAACAATCCTCTCTCCATGTTCAAGATTTTCAAGCTGATCTATAAGAGACTTTGTCATATCAACACCGTTGTATTTCTCATCCAAATCATGCACAAGTATAACAAGTGCTATGACATACTGAATGATCTGTCCGATTATGTTGTCTGTAAACAATGTTCCATTTATTATAAGTAAGATTATTCCTATGTAGTGTACTAAACGCATACGAAAGAAGAGAGAGTTTAACATTATCAATCCTTATGTAACCATATACGCAGATTATACAAGAAGAAACTTAATTTGTTTTTTATATTGTTCATATTTGAATGCTCTGAGCAATTATCAAAAGAGATCCTGAATCAAAACAAGAGAATCGCTTTTTACTATGCAAAAATGTTTCTTTAGAGTTCAGGATGACGGAGAATGTTCAGGATGACGGAGAATGTTCAAGATGATGTTTCTCATCGTCATTCCGTGCTTGACACGGAATCTCATTGAAATGTCAAAAGAGGATCACTTTAGTAGCTGAATTATCACTCCGTAGCGTTGCTCAACCTCTTGGCGATCTTGTGCTTCAAACAAACCTTTATGCGCTCCTTTCGTAATCATCTCCGCATGACGCAAAAGAGCAGCCCTATCTTCTGCGCGATTTGCAGACTCTACAACTACAGCAATCGTCTCTAGCAAGCGAATAGTTACTGCAGCACTTGAGTGAGCATATTGTCTGATTTGGTCAAATGCTGCGTCCGTAATTGCTGAAAAAGTTACAACAGGTGTAATCAACCAAAGTTCACCCTCATCATCATAACGATAGGGTGATGGCATCTTACGCTCGCTCAAACGAGATAGTGCAGAGCCTAGTCTATCTACACATGTCATCGCCGTAAATGGGTCGTTTATCCCCGGAGAAAGAGCTCGTACCGCGATTTCTACCAATTGGTTTATTGTACACTCTATATCTTGGCGTGGGATTCGCTGATTGCCTAGAGTAAATGCGGCAATAAGTTGAACTATAAGTTGGTCATCCACTCGCTCAGCAGGCCAAACCATCACTAGTGGTCGTCCAGCTACAGCGTAGTGTCCTGGTCGTCTCTTTAGCTCCAAGACAACATTTTCTTGCTTTGCCAACGTCAACAAAGCATCATAATCAATAAACTGTAGATATCCATCTTGGGTGGCATCAACAGGATAAGCATCCCGCTCAAACACTTTTAAAAAGCCATTATCATAGGATCCTCTTGGCATCTCAGTACTGTCTTGCTCGGCTTCTTTTTCTTCTAAAAACAAGCTTTCAATGCCCTCAAGTAACTCTTTACTTACCCGCATCACAATTTCGTTAGCCTGAACAGAAATAGAAACATGATGGATAAAATAAATCAGCACTCCTAAGCTTACTACCGCGAGTGTGACACCGAGTGAAACAGAAAAATGTGGGGTGAAAACGATAGTTTCTTCTGTGTGTCGTATATTACGCAAAACGATTAAAGAGTAGATGAAAGTGGCAATAAATGTACCAAGAACCACCTGCGTTGTAGTGTCTCGCATAAAGTTACGAAGCATACGAGGACCAAACTGAGATGAAGCAAGAGAGAGTGCGACTAGTGTCATTGAAAACACTACACCGGTGATAGTAATCATTGAGCCAGCGATAGTTCCAAGCACAGCACTAGAACCCTCCACACTACCGGTAAATCTCCAGTTAAAAGCACTACGCAACCACTCCGTCATTGATATATCAATAGAGAGAGCTACAAATGCCAATACCATAGACCCTATAGCCATAGTAATTGGGATAAACCAAAAACTAGAACGAATACTGTCCCAATATTTAAGAATTTGTATTTTCATTTTTTAAACCCTCAAGGTATTAATTGAACCCTCTGATTAGTCTATAAACTAGATTCCGTGTCAAGCACGGAATGACGGGACACGCGTCATCCCGAACATTCTCCGTCATCCTGAACATTCTCCGTCATCCTGAACTCTAAAGAAACATTTTTGCATAGCAAAAAGCGATTCTCTTGTTTTGATTCAGGATCCAACTCAATAATTATTCATAATACTCAACTGCTTTATAAAAACAAGCAATTATTGAACTTCATAATATCATAATAACCTTCTATTTTTAATTATAAAGTGTTAAAATAGAACATTAGAAGTATGAAGATTTGAAACTTTGTAGTATTGAAATTTAAATATCTCATAAAAAGAGCAGAGAAATGATGCAAGAGAGTGATTTAAAGATAGATTTAGCTCCTATAGTTCTGTTTGTCTATAGTAGAAAAGAGCATACAAAGGAGATGGTAGAGGCTCTGCAAAAAAATGAGTTTGCAAAAGAGAGTGAACTTTTCATCTATAGTGATGCTGCTAAAAATGAAGATGTTACTATAAAAGTAGATGCGGTGCGGGAGTATCTAAAGACTATAGATGGATTTAAAAAAGTATCTATAATTGAGAGGGAAAAAAACTGGGGATTGGCAGAAAATATTATAGATGGTGTAACTAAGATAGTAAATAAGTATGGAAAAATCATAGTTTTAGAAGATGATTTGGTTACAAGCCCATACTTTTTAAAGTTTATGAATGAGGCTTTGAAGTTTTATATGAATGAAAAAAAAGTTTGGCATGTAAGTGGATGGAACTATCCTATCCAAGCTGATGGGTTGGGAGATGTTTTTTTATGGAGAGTTATGAACTGTTGGGGCTGGGCTACATGGGTCAATAGATGGGAGTTTTTTGAAAAAGATATAAAAAAAACAATATCTAAATTTACACAAGATGAGATAACTAGATTTAACCTAGAGGGAATAAAAAACTTTTGGGATCAAGTAGTATCTAACCAAGATGGTAAACTAGATACATGGGCGATATTTTGGTATGCAACTATTTTTAAACAAAATGGGCTATGCTTAAATCCTTCTCAAACTTTTGTGAAAAATATAGGGCATGATGGTAGTGGTGTTAATTGTGATGAAGATTGTTCTTTTACAAGCGCTTTATCTATGAACAATCAAGTTGATTTTAGCACAAAAGTAGAAGAAAATCATACGGCTGTTGAGATGATAAAAGAGTTTTTTATATCTCAGAAAAAACCATTTGCAATAAGAGTTATAAATAAACTATCTAGAATCTTTACTGGAAAAAACATCATAAAATGAAAATCCTAATAGTAAACACATCAGACACACAAGGCGGGGCAGCAAGGGCCGCTTATAGACTCCATACCGCTTTGCTAGCTCAAGATGTAGACACTCAGATGCTTGTACTTAACAAAAGTAGTGATGACTATAGAGTTATAGCCCAGCAGAGAAAAATCACAAAATATTTCAACAGACTAAGACCTCTTATAGATAGTCTTGCTGTGCGATTTTATAAAGAAAGAAGTAAAGCACTCTTTAGCCCATCATGGTTTGGATTTAGCAATATTGTAGATAAGATAAATGAGATAAATCCAGATATTGTCCATCTGCACTGGATATGTGGCGGGATGATAAGAGTGCAAGATTTAGCTCGTATAAAAGCACCTATAGTTTGGTCTCTTCATGACAATTGGGCTTTTACTGGTGGATGTCATATCATGTGGGAGTGTCAAAAGTATAAAGATGAGTGTGGAGCATGTCCTAGACTTCGAAGCAATAAAGAAAATGATTTAAGCAAAAGAGTCTTTAAGAAAAAACAAAAAGCTTTTGGTTTAAAAAAAGATATGACAATAGTGGGTTTGAGTAGATGGCTAAATGACTGCTCAAAAAGCAGTACACTTTTAAAAGAGAAAAAACATGTAGACTTACCAAACCCTATAGACACAAAAACATTTAAGCCCTTTAACAAAGAAAAGGCAAGAGAACTTTGGAATCTACCACAAGATAAAAAGCTAGTACTTTTTGGAGCAAATAGTGCTACAAACGATATAAACAAAGGCTTTAAAGAACTAAAGGATGCTTTAAAAATGTTAAAAGACAGAGATATAGAGTTTGTAATATTTGGAAGTAGCAAACCTAAAAGTGCACCTGATTTTGGATTTAAGACTCATTATTTAGGGCATCTTCATGATGATGTGAGTTTAGTAACTCTATATAGTGCTGTTGATGTGATGGTAGTACCTAGTTTGCAAGAGGCTTTTGGACAAACTGCGAGTGAAGCTATGGCATGCAAAACTCCTGTTGTGGCGTTTGGGCATAGTGGACTTTTAGATATAGTTGATCATAAACAAAATGGCTATCTAGCCAAACCTTTTGAGAGTGAAGACTTGGCTTGCGGCATTGAGTGGGTGTTAAATACCTCAAACTACGATAAACTTTGTACAGATGCAAGAGAAAAAGTGCTAAGAGAGTTTGACAGTGTTGTTGTGGCTGGGAAGTATATTAAGCTTTACAAAGAGATTTTGAGATGAACATTTTAAAGAGACCTTTAGTAAGCATAATCACTGTTGTTTACAATGGCGAAGAGCACTTAGAAGAGACTATCTTGAGCATTATAAACCAGACTTATGAGCATGTAGAGTACATCATCATAGATGGTGGCTCAACTGATGGTACTTTGAAGATTATCAAGAAGTATGAAGATGCTATAGATTATTGGGTTAGCAAAAAAGATAGCGGGATTTATGATGCTATGAACAAGGGGATAGAGCGAGCTAGTGGAGAGTGGATAAACTTTATAAATGCTGGGGATAGGTTGATTTTTTTAGATTTACACTCTTTAAATAGCCTCGATACTACAAATAGCTGCTACTACTATAATGAGGAGCAACAAAAAATAAAAAGAGACCCTTTTACTAAAATCTACTTAACTCATAACACACCTTGTCATCAAAGCATATTTTATAAAAGAGATGAACTCATACCCTTTGATATAAGCTATCCTATAGTTGCAGACTTTGAGCAAATGACTAAAATGTGTACAAGAAACTTACAACCTGTATATTCAGAGCATCTAGTTTATTTTGCAAAAGCTGGGTTTTCATATGAGAGCAATCAGGATAGAAGTTGGGAAAAACTCTTTAGTAGAAATAAGATAATACTAAAAAATATGAATATAGTCTTTTTTATTATCTCACTACTACATAGTGTGAGAATTTTTTTAAAGAGATGAGTGCTTTGGAGAATTATCAAAAGAGATCCTGAATCAAAACAAGAGAATCGCTTTTTGCTATGCAAAAATGTTTCTTTAGAGTTCAGGATGACGGTGGAGGAGTTCAGGATGACGGTGGAGGAGTTCAGGATGACATCCCTCGCCGTCATTCCGTGCTTGACACGGAATCTAGTTTATAAAGCATTCAAATATATATAGAGCTAAAAAGGCAGGCAGTGGAAAAAATAGCAGTACTAATCCCATCATATAAACCAGATAGCTATATAAAAAGATGTTTTGACTCTTTTGAGAAACAGACACTCTCAAAAGATAAGTTTTGCGTATATATCGCACTAAATGGAGAGAGAGAGGGTTATGAAGAGTATGTACTAAAGTTGTTATCAAAGGTAAGTTTTGAGTACAGATACATATATATACAAACCCCTAGTGTTTCAAATGCTAGAAATAGGCTCCTAGAAGTCTCTACTGAGGAGTATATAGTGTTTGTGGATGATGATGACTTAGTAAGTGCAAACTATTTAGAAAATCTACTAAATGTTTCATCAAACAAGACTATGGGCATAAGCAATATTTATAACTTTGAAAAAAACTTAGATGTTTTAAAAGAAAACTACATAGGACGAAGTTTTGTAAAACTAAAAGATAGTGAGGACAACAAGTTTAAGATGAGAAAGTACTTTTCATCACCTTGTGCCAAGATGATACATAGAGATATGATAAAAGATACAAGATTTGATATAAATCTTATAAAAAATGAAGATGCTCTGTTTATGGCAACTATATCAAAAAATATAAAACGAATAAAAAAGACTTCAAAAGATACTTGCTATTATGTCTATGAAAGAGCAGATTCTGCTAGTAGAAAAAAAATCAAACTCTCTACAGAGATTAAAACAATCTTTTATACACTTAGAAGATATATAAAATTATTGTTAGATAAAGAGTATGAAAAGGTGTTTATTTTGACAAGAATTGTAGCTACACTTATGAAGATAGTAAAATGAACTCAAAATTGTCTTTGGTCTCGATAATAACCCCATCATATAACTCAGAGAAATTTATATCTCAAACTATAGACTCAGTTTTAGCGCAAACATATAAGAACTGGGAGATGATAATAGTAGATGATATGTCGCCTGATGGGGCAAACGGAATAATAGAAGAGTATATCAAAAGAGATAGCCGTATAAAACTTATCAAACTAAACAAAAATAGTGGCCCTGCAGTTGCAAGAAATAGAGCTATAGAAGAGGCAGAGGGCAGATATATGGCTTTTTTAGATGCAGATGACTTATGGAAGCCCCAAAAGTTAGAGTATCAGGTAAAGTTTATGCGTGAAAATGATGTGGCTTTTACATATAGTTCTTATGATTTGATAGATGAAGATGAAAATGACTTAGGAAGTTTTATCACAAAGAGGGAGATCTCATATAAAGAGATGTTAAAGACTTGTAGTGTGGGATGTTTGACTGCTATATATGATGTTAAGAAGCTTGGTAAAGTTTATATGCCTTTGATTTTAAAAAGACAAGATTATGCAACTTGGCTTAAGATTTTAAAAGAGGAAAAATCTGCCAAAGGGATACTAGAGCCTCTAGCCACATATAGAATACTAAAAGATTCAGTCTCATCAAATAAACTCAAAGCCGCACAATACCAATGGAAAATCTACAGAGAAATAGAAAAATTAAATATTTTTCAGAGCATCTACTATTTTACTCAGTATATCTATTTTGGTCTTAGAAAATATAAGTAAAAACCATCATCTTAAACTCCTCCACTGTCATCCTGAGCTCTAAAGAAACATTTTTGCATAGCAAAAAGCGATTCTCTTGTTTTGATTCAGGATCTCTTGAAAAACCAATGAGATTCCGTGTCAAGCACGGAATGACGGCGAGGGATGTCATCTTAAACTCCTCCACCGTCATCCTGAACTTGATTCAGGATCTCTTTTGATAATTACTATAGCTGTAAAGTTAAAACCTCGCTTCCGTGGTGGAGTTATGATAAAATATAAATTATTTTAAAATAACATCTAATAAATCTAAAACTAACATAAAATGAGAAAACCATGACACTAACGACAAACCAAAAAACAACTATACTCATACTTTTAGCATTTATCTTTAGCATAGCTGTGCGGCTTATCTGGGTAGGGCAGTTTAGCAATGAAGAGCAGTTTAAGTTCAACGACGAGTTTATGATAAACACCAACGATGGCTATTATTTTGCGGAAGGTGCAAGAGATATCTTAGCTGGTGTGAGTGAAAATTCCAATGACTTATCTCCACTAGAGAGTGCTTTGAGTGTTTTAACGGCTTTTATAGTCAAGATTTTACCATTTTCTTTTGAGACGGTTATCTTTTATATGCCAGCTTTTTTTGCCTCTCTTTTAGTTATCCCCATCATCTTAATAGCAAGAGAGTTTGATAGGCTTGAGGTTGGTTTTATCGCGGCACTTGTGGCAAGTATTGCCTGGAGTTACTACAACCGCACTATGGTTGGCTACTACGATACGGACTCTTTAACCATAGTTTTTCCTACTGTTTTACTTTGGTCGCTTATATGGGCTATAAAAACAAATGAAGATAAGTACTTTCTCATTGCAGCCCTTGACGCGATAGCTTATAGATGGTGGTATCCACAAAGTTATGCTCTTGAAGCAGCTTTTATAGCTCTTATAGCCATCTACGCTGTTTATCAGTATGTAAAAAAACAAAAACCCGAGACAAACCTACTGCTTATCTCTTTTATGCTTTTTGCTATGGTAAATCTTGATGGATATATACGCCTTGGGATAGTACTGGCTTTTTATATAGTGCTTAAGATCAAAAGAGAGTTAGTCTTTAAGTATCTCTACTATATCCTTGCTCTTGCAGTAGTTCTTTTCTTCTTAACAGGTGGTTTTGACCCTATTTTGGCTAAGTTAAAGGGTTATGTCTTTAGAGATGCACTAAAAAGTGATGCTAATGGTTTAGGTCTTCACTTTTTTACAGTTATGCAGACCATAAGAGAGGCTGGGGAGATTCCTTTTGAGATGTTTGCAAACCGCATAAGCGGTCATACTATCACTTTTATAGCAGCTACTATAGGTTATATCTGGTTTGCTTATAGACATCCTGTAATGCTTCTAGCTCTTCCTATGGTAGGTCTTGGTGTTTTAGCTTATGGAATACCCGGACTCTTTAGTGGTGGCGGGCTTAGGTTTACTATCTACGCGGTTCCTATTATGGCTTTGGGTTTGGGGTATATCATCTATGAGGTCTCAAACTGGCTCTCAACTAAGCTCATTAGACAAAAAGATAGACTCAGCTCAAAGTATATTTTTATGACTCTTTTTAGTCTTGGAGCGCTCTATCCAAATATTGCCCATGTGATAGAGTACAGAGTCCCTACAGTCTTTACTCAAGATGAAGTCAAGCTACTAGATAAACTTCACACAATAGCAGAGAGAGAAGACTATGTTGTGGCGTGGTGGGATTATGGTTATCCTTTGCGTTACTATAGTGATGTAAAGACTCTTATAGATGGTGCAAAACACAGTGGAGCTGTAAATTTTGCTGTGAGTTTTGTGCTAAACTCTCCTCAAGATAGAGCAGCAAAGATGGCACGACTCGATGTTGAATATACTGAAAAAAGATTTAGAGTAAATGAAGCCAACAAAGGCTTAGATAAAAATCATACTAACTATGTAAAGTTCTTAAGTAGCAATATAGAGCAGATGACAAAAGATTATGGCTACAAGGATACTAATGACTTTTTAAACTCTCTAGATGAAGATATAAAACTGCCTGCAAAAACAAGAGATGTTTATCTCTACCTACCAAATAGGATGCTGGGCATACTTCCAACTGTAGCACTTTTTTCAAACCTTGACCTTATGAGTGGGAAAAAAAGAGTTACACCATTTTTTTACATCTCAAACCGCGTACAAGACAAAAAAGAGAGTCTTGAACTTGGAAATGGTGTTAGCATTATCAAAAATATGGGACAAATCCAGATAGGCAATCAAAAATTGCTTATGAATAGCTTCATAGTCACTGAGTATGACAACGATGGAGTACTAAGAAAAAATATCCAAGTCATAGATAAAAATAGCCCCATAAGTGTTATATTTATGAAAAATTATAATCAGTTTTTAGTACTAGAGAAAAAAATATTCAACTCAACATATATACAACTTTTTGTACTTGAGAACTATGATAAAACTCTATATGAGCCAGTTATACTAGATCCAATGGCTAAGATTTTCAAGCTAAAAATTTAAGAAAATTAAATTTTCTAATACCAATTGAGTGCTCTGAACAATTAGTTAACTAGATCCTGAATCAAGTTCAGGATGACGGACCTTGGTTCAGGATGACGGGCCTTGGTTCAGGATGACGACCGCCCCGTCATTCCGTGCTTGACACGGAATCTTAAGCAAAGTACCAGTCATCATTTAAAATTGTTCTTTGAGCTGTAAGAACTACTTGGTCGTCGCTAAAGGTAGCACCTATAGGGTCGAAAATATCTAGGTAAAAGGTTTCATCTTCTTCTATAGTGTTGTCTCCTAGAATTTCCACAGGGATTTGTGCGTGATTTTCATCAGGATATAGGATAAGTGTTCCGCTTGTTGGAATGTAGTCTTGATAAGCTGTTGCTGTACCGTCTCTTGTTGTGTAGTTTACACTTAACCACTCATTTGGGTCATCTCGCATACCTATAAACTCTACTAAGAAGTAATTAACAGTTATCTCACCTGCACTACCTTCGGCTATCTCTTTTTCTACTTCCTGCGAAGTTTGCGGAGCATTAGTATAATTTTGGCGTAAACTTTGGTCTATCCACTGTTGATAGTAACTCACTTTCTGCCAAAAACCAACTTCTCCAAAACTGCTATTTGTTTCTAAATCTACATCAGGGTCTACATAATAATTACTCAAACTAGAGACATAGCTAGCGACACCTGCCACTTTTTGATCGATTATTGCGGGTCCACCACTATCTCCAGAAGCTATCATACCTTCACTACTGCCAGTTCCTAAGTCTATCTCATCTATTAAACGACCCAATGCATCATGCTCGTTAGTTCCATCATCAAAATCAGCAACTAAAATAGCATCTTCTAGCGGAGTCCAGTCCATAATGCTCCCTAGTGCATCCTTTAAAGTAGATGCATCTGCTTCAAATCTATTTGTTGTTTGTAGACGTAAAATATCGTAAGGTATTGTTGCATCTTCTCCTGTGGCACCAGTTCCTGTAGTACCATACCCAACGGCTGTAAACTCTTTTGATATTTCGTCATCATTTCTATATAGTTCATATCGATATGCATCATAAGGAGCAGGTTCTGCAAGCCAAACGATAGCTAAATCATTATTGCCATTGTCATCATAGTCTGGCATGAGCTCTACGGACTCGGATGCGATTGTTTGTCTGCCAGAGGGTGTTTGAAAAGCCACATCTGCCGATAAGTTACTAGGCGAAAAGAGATGAGCAGAGGTAAGTATCGCCATCCCTCCATAGAGTAGCGTTCCTGTGCCATAATAACCACCTGAAGAGACTCTCACAGCTCCATTTAGGCTACTGTCATCATCAACAGAGTAGATAGGGTCTTCGTATGAATCTAAGGATACAACCATGATAGCAATCTCTTTATTTTTATATAAGTGAGTCTAGCTGTATTATAGCAAAACAGAAGTACTCAGTATAATAGCACCTCGGAAGTGAGGCTTTAGCCTCGTCTTTTTGCGGGACACATAGTGGAGAATGCCATTGGTTAGCATTCCCAAAAGTCCCACTTCTGGAAGAAAACTATAGTTATTTCATAGTCTCTAAGTTCACTTATTCCATCACTCAAGTGGCTTATAGTCTCCAAAGTCCCCTTTTTTCATACACTCCTATCTAGCTTTATTAGTTTTGCTTATGTAGTTCAACTATGCCATATCTCTCTATGATTTCTTTTATCGTGTAGCGTTAATGAATATTTCACTTCATGTGGGATTGCACTACTTGGCGAACTATAGCTGTATATTCTATCACTACATAAGCTTCCCAGCTTTACTAGCTGCAATCATAAGAGCATAATTTCAATACTCTTATGCGCTAGCTTTTATATTTACACCTAAACTATGAAGTACTTTCATTACTGTTTCAAATCTGGGTTTTAAGGTGGCGGTAGATCTCCAAGTTTTATTAAATTGGTAGTTTTTCTAAAGTACTGCAAATAATCTCATTTGCTTTTAAGTCGGCAGCTGTTAGTGGTGATTTGTCATCTTTGTACTCTATAGTAAAATCTTGATTGTATATCTCCATAATAGCATCACCAGCTTTTAGGGCTATATTCTTTATATCTTCTAAGTCTATTTTACCTAACATTTATATATCCATTCTTTTTTAAATAAGTTATTATTAATTCTACATTTTCACCTATATTTGATTTATCATTTACAATATGTATCTCAGGGTTTATTGGTTTTTCATAGGGCGAGCTAATTCCTGTAAAGTTTGGTATCTCACCATCTCTTGCTTTTTTATACAGACCTTTTGGATCACGACTCTCACAAACTTCTAGTGGTGTATCTACAAAGACCTCTATAAACTCTTCTGCTCCTACTAACTCTCTTACTCTATCTCTATCATCTTTAAATGGCGATATAAAAGCACTAAGAACCATTACTCCTGCATCTACAAATAGTTTTGCTACTTCGCCGATGCGTCTTATGTTCTCTACTCTACTTTTATCATCAAACCCCAAATCAGAATTTATCCCATGACGAATATTATCGCCATCTAAGAGATATGTATGGTAGTTTAGTTTATGGAGTTTTGCTTCCACCGCATTTGCAAGGG